>CAMVKM010000001.1 GCA_947168085.1 uncultured Clostridia bacterium
GCCACCATTTATGACAAATTTTTCCATAAATCTTCCTTTTTTAAACAATAATATGAAAAAAAAATGTTTTTTGTTAAAAAATTTCAAAAATTTTGTATTGACATCTTTTTGTTTTATGTTATAATAAA
Organism: uncultured Clostridia bacterium; assembly: GCA_947168085.1. GTDB lineage: Bacteria > Bacillota > Clostridia > Christensenellales > UBA1242 > UBA7584. Next base: position 129 of record CAMVKM010000001.1, read on the forward strand.
AAGGTAAGGAGTTAAAACTATGAACATTACTGAATACAACAACATGATGTTAGACTTAAAAAAATATGACCTTGAAAACGAAATTGTTTGGTTTTACGCAATTGAAAAAAATGGCGCAGTTGTTGTGCCTGTTGCAAAAAACATTTTAAACACTGAGTTCTTTGACCTTAGAACAGGAAAATATTACAGCCAAAACAGCATTTTTGATGCAATGAAAACAGATTACTTTTTGGAAACCTACTTTTGCCAAACAAATTCAGCAAGTTTACAAAAAAGTTTGGAAGATGTTTGCATTGAAAATGACTCTAACAAAGAAGTTTTTCAATTAATTTCAAAAACTTTGGCAAAAGACAAAAAAATTGCTTTCCCTGTTATTGAAAAAGAAAAACAAAAACTTTCAAAATACAAATTAATTAAAAAAGCAAACGCCCTTGAAAACATTTTTGGTGCAGTACACAAATTTCAACATAGCAAAAGTTTTAAAGAGCAAGAAAACAGCACACTTTCAAGATAGAAAAAAGAGCAAATTTTTGCTCTTTTTTTATCTCTCAAAAACTGCTTCTTTTAATTTTGTTAACACTTTTGGTTTTTGTGATTTTGCAACATTTAATTGTCCACAGTTTTCTCCTATCACTTTTTCTTTCGGTGTTTAATTTTGCTTTTTGCCACTTTTTGTTTGTTTTTCTTTTTTTGTTTAACTGATTTTACAATTTGTTTTTTAACTGTTTTAATTTGTTTTTTCTCAGCCTTAAGTCCTTGTTTTGCTTCCTTAATTTCAGCTTTAATTTCAGCTTTTGCTTCTCTAAGTTCGGCTTTCACTTCTTCTTTTTCATATTTTATTTCAACTTTTTCAGCATGTTCAATCGCTTTTTCATTTTGCTTTTGAAATTTATACTCATCTTTTTCAAGTTTTTTGATTATGTTTGTTTTGGTTTCCTTTCCTTTTAAAAGCCTTTCAATGTTGCTTCGGTGAGCATACCAAACAAGCAAAAAGAGAGCAAGGGTTAAAAGTGCAATTGGAAGATTTGGCTCTGTTAAAAGCCCAATTTCAAATGGGTTGTAGTAAAGATAAAACAAGTTTTGCCAAACAACCATAACCGACACAATCAAAAGTGAAGCTAAAGATAGATACTTGAAAAACCAAACAAACCAAAAAGCAAGGAAAAAGAGTATCAGCATTGGAATTGGCTGTGCAACCAAAAACACACCAATTACTGTTGAAACACCTTTTCCACCCTTAAATTTAAAGATAACAGGAAAAATGTGTCCTACAACTGCGGCAAGACCACACGAGTAAAGCGCAATTGTGCCTTCGGTTGTTCCAAAACCAAAAACCAAAAGTGCAGCAAGGCTTGGAATGATACCTTTTAATGCGTCAAGCAAAAGCACAATCCATCCAGTTTTCCTTCCAACATTTCTAAAAACATTTGTTGCACCTGGATTGCCTGAACCTTTTGTTGTTATGTCAACATTGTGTTTTTTTGCAAGAATTCGTCCAAAACTTATGTTTCCAACAAAATAAGATGCAACAACAAAAACAGCAAGAAGAATGAAGTTCATTATTTATCCCCCTTGTTTGTTTGTTTAACTAAAATTTTTATTGGAGTACCAGAAAAATCTTTTGCCCTTCTTAAACAATTTTCAAGATAACGTTTGTAGGAAAAATGCAACAACTTTTCGTCATTTACAAACAGCATAAAAGTTGGTGGGCAAACATCAACTTGTGTCATATACTTTATTTTAAGTCGTTTTCCAGCATGCGTTGGTGGCTCTGTTGTTGAAATTGCATCTTGCAAAATTTCATTTAAAAGCCCAGTTGAAATTCTTGTTTTTGCATGCTCTAAAACTGTTTCAACACTTTCCATAATTTTCCCAAAACGTGTCCCTTCAAGCGCTGAAATGTATTGCACAACAAAATAATCCATGAATTTTAGTTCTTGTTTTAGTTTGTCTGTGTATTTTTTAACAGTTTTGTTGTCCTTTTCAATCAAATCCCACTTGTTGTAAAGAATCACACTTGGTTTTCCAAGTTCGTGAATGTATCCCAAAACACGAACATCTTGTTCGCTAATTTCTTCAGAAGCATCTAAAACATAAACAACAACATTTGCTCTTCTAATTGCCTGCAAACTTCGCATAACCGAAAAACCTTCTATGCTTTCATAGTCTATTTTGCTTTTTCTTCTAATCCCTGCTGTGTCTATCAAAACAAAATCTTTTCCTTTGTAACGAAAAGGAACATCAATGGCATCTCTTGTTGTTCCAGCAACATCACTAACAACAACACGTGTTTCACCCAAAAGTCTGTTTGTTATGCTGCTTTTTCCAGCATTTGGTCTGCCAACAATTGCAATTTTTGTTTTTGCATTTTCTTCAAATGGTGAAACTTTGTTTTTAAAAAGAGCAACAACTTCATCCAAAACATCAGCAACACCTTTGCCGTGTTCACTTGAAATTGCAATTGGAATTCCAAGCCCAAGTTTGTAAAAATCAAGGGTGCCTTCATCCAGTTCATCATTTTCAAGTTTGTTTACCGCAAGAACAACTGGCTTTTTTGCTTTTCTTAAAATTTGAGCAACATTAAAATCGCTGTTGCTCACACCTTCTTTTCCATCAACAATCATCAAAACAACATCAGCAACATCAATAGCAAGATTTGCTTGCATCAAAATATATTTTTGCCATTCATCATCTTTTGCCGGTTCAATTCCACCAGTGTCAATCATTGAAAACGCATGGCCAGCCCATTCTGCGTCAACAATAATTCTGTCACGAGTAACTCCCGGTGTGTTTTTAACAATGCTGATGCGCTTGCCGGCAACACGATTAAAAAATGTTGACTTTCCAACATTTGGCTTTCCAATAATTGCAAGAACTGGTTTTTCCATAAAAATTTTCTCCTTTTTGCTTTAAGTTTTTAGTTTTGACAAAACATCAATAAAACTGTCGATGTCAGTAAATTGTTTGTAGACCGAAGCAAATCTAACATAGGCCACTTGGTCAAGTTTTTTTAGCTCTCGCATCACTTCTTCACCAATTTTTAGTGATGTTACTTCTTGCGCTAAACTGTTGCAAATGTTTTTTTCAATTTGATTAACAACTTCATCAATTTGAACCATGGTAACAGGACGCTTGTCACAAGCCTTAACCATTCCACGTCTAACTTTTTCACGGTCAAACATTTGTCTGCTTCCATCTTTTTTTACAACCATAACAGGAATGCTTTCGTAAACTTCAAAAGTTGTAAAACGTTTGCCACATTTTGGGCATTCACGTCTACGCCTAATTGAAGTTACATCTTCATTCGTTCGTGAATCAATAACTTTTGTGTCAACAAAACCACAAAACAAACACTTCATAATCTTCACCTCTTTTAAAATTATAGCAAATTTTAACGGGTTTGTCTAGCACTTACAAAATTTAGTAATTTATTTTTTAAAATTTTCATAAACTTTTACTATGGAAACCAGTTTTAACGAAATGAGAACAAAACTTGTGGTAAATGTTGTGGATGGAAAAAAGTTAGGACATATCATAGACATTGTTTTTGAACAAAACAGTGCAAAAATTTTGGGATTTGTTGTTCCAAGTCACAAAAATTTTTTATCTCTTTTTAAAGCTAAAGAAGACATTTTTATTCCATACCACTGCATTTGCAAAATTGGAAGTGACACAATTTTAGTTCAACTGTCTGGCGTTTTTAATCAAACACCCAAACCACCAAATCAAGTTTTTTACACCGAAATAACAACTCAAGAAAACAAAAAATAAGGGCAAAATCCCTTATTTTTCATTTTTTACATATGTTTTTTAACTTTTTTTAAAAAAACTTGCCAATATTTTTGCAAATCAAAATTTTAAATTATGTTTTGTGGATCAAAAGACACAGTGCTAAAAAACACATCAACAGCATGAAACAAAACTTTTGCTTCAACAAAAGCAAGCTCAAAATCTTCGTTGTCAAGATGAGCTGAAACAAGTGTTAGTTGACTGCCAATTTTTTCTATGTCTTTAAAATCAACCAAAAGGCTCAAAACAACTTCTTTGTCTTTCCAAAAGGTTGTAAGATTTTTGCACTTTTGTTTACTTTCATCAAGTTTGTTTTCTTCAATCAAGTTTGTGAGTGTTGTGATTTCATCTTCCATTGTTTTACAAGTTGTGTCAATAAAGTTTTGCTCAAAAAACACACCCACCAATAGCACCACAAACAAACACAAAACAAACCAGCCACGCCCTACCATTTGCCTTCTCCATCAAATTGTGTTTGCATGATTTCAAACTTTTTGTTTTTTGGCTGCACAAAAACACTGCCGTTGCTGTCAAGAGTTAGAATCACCACATCTTTAAAATTTTTTATGTTTATTTTTGTTAAAATGTCTTGCAAAAATTTGATGTCAATTTGCGCCAATTCCAAATTTTTTTTAACAATTTTTCCAGCAGACACCAAAACAAGCGGTAAACTTGCTTTTGGCATGTCAATTTTTAAACTTTGATTACAAACAGGACTAACTTCACTTTTTTGAATAACCGAAAGCGTTCCATTTGTTTCAACAATTGCATAAGCAACATCTTCAAGCCTAAAAACATTCATTGCCCTTAACCCTTGCATCAAATCATCAAAAGTCATGTTAAGAGATTTTAGTGCATCAAATTCAATTCCTTTTGGCGACATAACAACAACCGGTCTGCCGTTTACAAGCTTTCGAACAAACAAACTTTTTCTAGACAAAAGCGAAACAACAAAATGAAGCACCACCAAAAAAGCAAGTGGCACCAACGAAAACAAAAGTGGCACGCTGTTTTGTGTCATGGGAAGAGTTGCAATGTCTGCCATAACAAGAGTTAAAACAAGCTCAAAAGGTTGCAACTCACCAACCTGACGTTTGCCCATAAAACGCAAAAAAATTAAAACAATTAAATAGACAATTAAAACTCTTAAAAGGATTGTAAACATAATTTTAATTTGCTAAATTTGCAAAAAATTATGCTTAAATTTTTGATATTTTGCGATTTTTGTGGAATATTTTTGAAAATAAACCAATTTTTGAAAAAATAATTGCAAAATCAAACAATTTAAATACCATGCAAAGTAACACAAAAAAGAAAACGCAAATTCCACCAGCACACACAAGTGACAAAAAACTTGGCAAAAATTTTAACAGCAAATTAAAACACAGTCTTGAAAGCAAAGCACAAAAAACAGCAAACAGAACACTTAAACAAAGTGGCTTTGTTAAACCAAGTTTTTGTTTTGTCGCTTTTTTTATCATAAGCACATTTAAAAACGTTGTGATCAGCATGCAAAGTCCAAAACCAACAATTAATGCAAAAACTTTTAAAACACCCGTTAAACACACAATGCTTAAAATTAAAATCACACCACCCAAAAGATTGTTTACAAAAGATTTTACTTCCAAATTAAGTGCATTCAAAACACTTGATGTAATGTTTGAAAGCCCAAGTGGAATCATAATAAAACTTGCCCAAATCAAAAACTTTCCACTTTGGATGTTGTCATAAACAAGCGAGCAAATTTCAACACCAAAAGCAAGATAAAGTGGAACAATCAAGGCGCTTGCAAGAACCGAAAAAGTCATGCCGGTTTTTATTCGCTCTTGGGCAAGTTTTGTTTGACCTTTTTCAATTGCTGTTGAAAGTTCTGGAATCAAAGCAAACGAAAGCGCACCAATTAACGCCACCGGCAAAAACAAAAGTGGAAAACTCATGCCCATCACTTCACCAAACACACTCATGGCCACCTCATTGCTTTCGCCAGAGCAAACAAACATTAAAGGAAACAAAATTCCAACGATTGGTTGAATTAAACTGCTAACAACTCTAACGCCCGTAATTGGAGCAGAGCTTTTAAAAACTGGAGAAAAATAGCCCTTTGGTTTTCCAAAGCGTTTACCTTTTTTAAAAAACACAAAAAGCACAGCAAGCATAGAAACAACACATGAAACTGTCATGGCAATTCCAGCAATCATTGCGCCGTCAAAGGGCAAACTTAAACAACCAAACAAAACTGCAAAAACAAAAATTCTTGCAACCTGCTCAAGTGTTTCTGTCCAACCAACCGAAAAATAATCTTTTTCGCCCCAAAAAATTCCACGAACAGAAGCATAAACAGCGCTCGCAACAACAGCAGGAAGTAACACCACCAAAATGTCCACCACTCTTTCATCAGTAAACATCAAAGCAAAAACATTTTGAAAAACCAAAACAATCACACAAACCAAAAGGCCAACCAAAACACCTAAAATGGTTGAACTTGATGCAACACTGTTAATTTGTTTTGTTCTTCCACTTGCCTTAAACCTTGCTGTCATTTTAGAAACTGTTACAGGAATTCCACTTGACACCAAAAGCACAAAAACCATAAAAATTGAAATGGCAACGTGGTAAACACCCAAAAGTTCAGCCCCAATACTTCTTGAAAGATAAATTTTAAAAAAGAACCCAAGTGCACGTGCCAAAACCGAAAAAACAGCAACTAACAAAACATCTTTAAAAAGTGATTTTGCCATAAAAACCTTCCATATTTTTACAGAATTATTACGAAAACTTTTGCAAAATTATAACAAAAATTACAAAAACCATGTTTTTTCGTTGTTTTTTTACATTTTTTTAAGTTTTTTCATAAACTATTTTGCAAAAAGGAGAAATGTTATGATTAACTTTTTAGGCAAAAACAAATTTGAAAACTCTCAAATACTACACAGATTTAAAGATGGCGAAAATTTGGAAACATTAACAAAACTTTACGGCCCACACAAACTTTTATTTACCCCACAAAAAATATATCCCGGAGCATGCGCAATTTTAACAAACCTAAATCAAAACATTTATGTTGTTCATCCCGCAGACACAATTGAAAGTGTTTCAAACAAATTAAAAGTTGACAAACAAATTTTAACCCACAAAAACAAAATCAAAAAACTTTTTGTTGGTCAAATTTTAAGTTATTAAAAAAACAAGCATAATTGCTTGTTTTTTGTTTTAAAGTTCATTAAGTTTTTTAAGCAAAAGGTCAAGTTCAACTCCGTGAACCTGTGAAGCTTCTTCCAAAGTTTCAAACTGAGAAACAAAGCAACCAATGCAGTGCATCCCAAAACCAAGAAGCACAGCTTCGGCTTCTGGTTTTTTCGCAACAACCTCACCCAGTGTGCTGTCTTTTGTGAAAAGGTCATCTTTTGTTTTTGATTTTGCATTGCTTGTTTTTGTTCTGGATTTTTTTACATTTGTTTTAACTGTTTTTGTTGACGTTTTGGTCATAACACAATCTCCTTTAATTTAATTTTTCTCCACATTTTTTACAAATTTTTTCGCCTTCAAAATTTAAGTGTCCACAAACAGGACAAGTGTTTGAAATCTCATCTGCGGTTTTGTAAAGTGTGTTTTTTTCTTTTCCACCAAATGAATAAAATGGGATTTTTTTCTTTTTTACTTTGCCTTCATTTTCAATTTCTTGCAAACTTCCTTTAACAAGGCTGTCTAGTTGTTTTTTGTTTGAATTTTCTTCAAACTCAAGTGTTTTTACTTCTTGTTTGAAAAGTTTTGGTTTTGTTGTGATTTTTTCTTCATTTTTTGTGTTTTCGTTACTTAATTTTTGCAAATCAAAAATTTCAATTTTTTTCTGCGTATCTTTCTCATCGTTTTCATTTGTCAAAACAACTTCTTCTTTGTTTTTTATGACAACATCCATTGTGTCATTATCTGGAAAAACTTCTTCAAAACGCTCGCCAGAAAAAGTGTCTGGAAACACAAGTGAAGTTAGCCTCATGTCAAACACAACAATTCCATAGTTAAGCATTGTTTTGTTTACTGCTGGTTTTAAAATCTCATTTGCAAAATCAAATTCTAAAAACGGCTTTTTGTTTTTGTATTTCTTTTTCCACAAAACTTCAGAACAAATTTCACTAATCAAATAATCAAGTTTTTGGCTTGCTTTCCCTGTTTTGATTTTTGCCCAATCAATCAAAAAAAGTTTTAGTGCTTTCTCTGGTTCTTGAATCAAAAATTCGTAACTCCCACTCACATAATAGTGCATCCGTTTTGTTTCTTTGCTTTTAATTCTTATTTCTTCTGTTCGCCACATACGTTTGGTGTTTTCACCAACATGAACAAAGTAAAGGTCACACTTAAACCTTTGCGGAAGAACAACTTCGGCAGTAATGCCATGTTTTACAACTTTGCCCTTGTCTAAACCAAGCGCCTTTGTGGTTTGCGGCAAATAAGCAAGCCCCATTTTGTGAGTTCCTTCACCAAAACAATCAAGTGGCCCACCTTTTGCAACCACAACCGCTTTCCAATCTTTTTCAACAACAAGTTCTTGATTTAACTCAATTGTGTCATAGCCCCTTGAAAGTGGTTGAATAAAATCCATGTTTTTTGGCTTTGGCATTACAATTGGTTTTGGTTTAAAAAGATTTTTAAAAAACTTTATAAGCCCCATTTTTTTCTCCTTGTATTTATTATAACACAAAAACAAAAATTAAAGCAAGTTTTCAAAGAAACATTTTTTAAAATAATTCATATATTTTTTAAAAGGGGTTTTTGTGAAACAAACTGATTTTTTTGAAAAAAATGTTATTTCGATTTTTGATGGAGAGTTTTGTGGAAAAGTTGAAAACCTTTGCTTTTGCGGTTTTAAACTTTTGGGAATTGAAATTAAAAAAGACAATTTAAAATTTTTTGTGCCAGCAAAAGCACTTTTTTCAGTAAACAAAAAATTTGTTATGATAAAAAACAAAAGCTTTTTAATGATTGCACAAACACAAAAAGTGATTTCGTTTTTAGGAAAGCCGGTTGTTGATGTTTTTGGAAAAAGTTTTGGAAAAATTTTGCAAGTTTGGTTTTCAAAAAAATTTTTGATTGAAAAATTTTCAACATCAAACTTTAGTTTTGTCCCAAAACAAATTTTGTCTTGCAAAAATTTTGTTGTAATTAACAACAAAACAAATTTCAAAAAAAGCTGTTTTGCAAAAAATTGCAAATTAAAATCACAAAAAAACAAAATTTTTGCACCAAAAGTAAGCATTTTGCCTAAACACACAAATTTAAACAAAAAATAAAACATTGCATTTTTGCAATGTTTTATTAAAGATTTTTTGCTAGATTAGCGTTTAAGCTTTGTTGTTATTGCTTGCTTCTGAGTTAGATGTTTGCTCTTCAGCGCCTTCTTCGCCGTTTTGACGAAGTCTCATACGCTTACGTTTTGCAGCATTAACTCTGTTAATAATAATGATAATAGCCACGATTAAAGCAACACCAACACCAACACCAACATAAATCCAAACAGAACCCATGCCGCCCCTTGGAACGGTTGATAGCAAGATTACTGTTGATGAAATGTTGTCAATTGTAATTTGATTGTCGCCAATCTTTCTGTAAGCTTCTGCATCAAGTGGTTCTTCTGAGAAGCTGCTTTCAATGCCATCTTTTACATAAATCTTAAGTCCAGCATTGTCACGGATAAGTGGGTCAACACTAAATGTCAAGTTGTAGGTGCCTTCAAAGGTTGTATCTCTTCCGTCCTTTGTGAAGTGAACAATCACAAGTTCAGCAATTTGGGCATCAAAAGCACCAACATAGCGTTTAATGTCACGAGCAGTAAGGTCACTTAAGAATTCAAGATAGATTCCAAATCCTTCTTCAAAACCTTGTGGGCTTTCAGCTTCAACAGAGTAATTTGTTGTTGCATGTGAAATTTTTGGAAGTTTTACTGTAATCTTAAATTCGTTTTGTCCTTCTGCAAACACAAAGTTTTCATTGTTTGAAACAACTCTAACCAAGTACCAACCCTCATCAGTGTAACCATTTTGTGCCGTTCCAATTCCGTACTTGTGGTAAGTTACTGTAACTCCTTGGCCAAATTCATACCATTTGTCCATAACAGACAAGTTAGTTGGTCTTAAGTCATAGCCAAGAGAAGTTTCTTTGATTTCTCCTGTTACTTCATCATATTGAACAAGATATGGGTCAGAAACAAATTCAATTTGAATTTGAATTGTGCCAACAGTAATTGGAACAATTTCTGTGATATCTCCAAGTGATGTTGTAACAACAAAGCAAGTGTCGCTAAGTGTTACTCTAGCAAGTTCTCCATACCAATGATAACCATCAACACGCTTAATGTCGTATTGCCCTTCATCATAAGACAAAAGTTCACCTTTAGCACTTTCTTCTTCTTTGTAATCATCTTTGTCTTCATCGTTAAAGTGTCCAATAACAGTCATGTTGTGATTGAAGAAGTCATAAGCAACATACTCGCTTTGATATTCAATAACTTCAAGTGAAACAAGATATCTTGGTTCAACTTCAAAGCTCAAAGTTCCTTCAGCATTGTTGAAGTTTCTTGTATCATATGGTTCGAACACAAAGTGACGAACAAGAGTTTGATGAGCTTTAAGTTCTTTTCCTCCAAATTGTTCGGTTGTGCTTTCAACCCAAGTAAATTCTCCTGGTGTGTGTGGATCACCAAGGTCATAAACAACATCTTCAAGAGTTTGTGTTGAGTAGTAGTATTGTTTGTTTGGATCTGTTGAACGATACAAAATTCTTGCATCAATCATTGGGTTAATTTTGTGAATTTCATAAGTTTTGTGAACAACACCAACATAATTTCCACCAAGTCCCATTAAGGTCATTGTTGCAAATCCTGAATCTGTGTTGTCAGCATAAACAACATCATAGTCAACTGTTAGTTGAAGAACTTCTTTGTCAACTCCTTCAAGAACAAGTGTTAGAGTGATGTTTTGTGTGATTTCTTGACCAAAGTTGTAGTCAAAGTCATCAACAAATCCATCAAGTCTTACATATGATGATTCAATGTCACGTTGCAAAATTGTGTACTCTTTTTCAGCAATTCCTTCATAGTTTCCACCTTCAATTGCTTCAGCAACAATTGTAATAACACCTGCGTTTTTAAAGAAGTTTGCTTGCATTTCGGCATCTGATGGATCGTAAACATATTCATTTGCTTCACCATAGTTGCGGTAGTAGTTAAGAGTCACATCAACACCAATGTTAACGGTAATGTCATCTAGTCCATTGTTTGATGACACAATTTCACGAACAAGATTACTGTGTGATTCTGTGTCATAGTAGTGACTGTCCACATCGTTTAGAAGCACAATTTGTGTAACTGTGCGTTTTTGGATGATAAATGTTGCTCTAAGGCTGCTTTCATAGTTACCCTTTCCTGTGATGATAACTTCTGCTTCTCCACAGTTAATATTGTTTGAATAATCAGTGTCAAAGTCTTCTGTTGGGATAAGAGCCACGCCATCAAACTTAACCACTACACTAGGCTCCCAAGCGCTTCCTTTATAGCGCATTTCACCTGTAATATCTTCAAGCACAATTCTGTCTTCATCTCTAAGACTACGTTTTTTGATTGTAAAGTGGAACACAGCATCACCTTGATAGTTGTTTTGTCCAACAATTGTCAAAGTTGCTTCTCCAGCATCAATGTTGTCAGTAACAGCAAATGTGTAGTCATAGTTTTGTGCTTTGTCAAGATCACTGTAAAGGTTTAATGTTGTTCCTTGTCCATCGTCATACTCAAGACTAAATTCTGGAACTTGAGCAGTTCTGTCATAAATAATGTTTAAAACATCCCATGTGATTGTAACGTTGTCGTTTGAAAGTGTTCTTGGAATAATTCTAAAGTAAACAAGTCTTTCTCCACTAAAGTTGTTAATTCCAAAGAATGTAACATGCGCATTGTCTCCACTTTGAATGTTTTCTTCTTCATCAATTTCAAATGTGAAGTCTCCAGCATATTGCTGATCAACAGGAATTCCCAAAACAAGTTCATTTGCTTCTCCTGGGCAGTAAACAAGGCTCATTGTTGGAGTGATTGCTTCTCCTGTGTAAGGCATGTCATCAAGTGTAATTGTAACATCATTAAGTGAACGTCTTTCAATTGTAAACAATTTTTCCTGACTTCCCTCAAAGTTGTTAATTCCATGAACAATTAATTTTGCCATGCTGCTTGCATTTACGTTGTTTGTAAGTTCAATTTCAAAATCAGAATCCAAAATCAAAGCATCTTCAATTCCGCCAAACACAACAGTAAAGTTTGGTGTAATTTCGCAGTTATCAAACACGTAAGTTCCCAAAATTGTGATTTGCGCATCAGCAATGTTTCCAAAGTCAATGTCATAAGCCACAATTTTTGTTGTGCCATCTCTAAAGTTTCTGTTTGTTGATGTTGCAACAACAGTAATTTGTCCGGCATCCTTAAAGTCATCAAGTTCTGGGTCAGCAACATCGAGTTCAACTGGGGTTGTTGAGTAGTCGCGATAGAACTTAAGTGTAAATTCATTTGCATCAACTGGTTGATCTTCAAATGAGTAAGCAGCATTCCAAAGGTGTGCTGTGCGATCGTAAACATAAGCTGGATATGGTAAGTTTTCAGCACTGATGTCACTTAGGTCTGCTTTTGTGATTGTAAAGTGTGCATCTGCAGTGTTTGCATAGTTTTTCCAGAACCTTAGGGTTATGGTTGCAGTTCCTGCATCTTTGTTGTTTGTGTATTCAACAGTAAAGTCATTACGATCTTCGTTTTCTTCAAGAGAACCAAGAACAAGAGCATCTCCTGTTGATTTTTCTGTTATTGTTACAGTTGGAGTAATGTTTCTTGCAACATATTCTGTTGCATAATCAGTGTTTCCATTAATCAAAACATCAAAGATTGAAGCAATGTTTTCGTTTGTAATTTGTTTTCTTTCAATTACAAATGTTGCTGTTGTTGTTCCATAGAAGTTTTTGGTTTCGTCACCAACAAATCTAATCACAGCTTGATTGCTTGCATCAATGTTGTTTCCTTCTAATGTTCTGTCTGTGATGTATTCAACATCAAAGTTGAATGCACTTGGAGCAAATGGTCTTTGGTTAAAGTAAATTTTTGCATCATCTTGAGTTTGTGCTGTTCCGTCATAAGTCTTTGGAACAAGATCGCGTATTTCAAGACCTGAAATGTCAACAGCTTCAATCTTGAACTTGGTTTCTTGTTCACCTTCAAAGTTTCCTTGTCCAACAATGCGAACAACATAATCCGCTCCACCATTAACATTTATGTAAGGCTCAACACCATACTCAAGAGTAAAGTCATCAAGATATCTAAGATATCCATAATCGCTTTCAGCATCAATATCCTCTGGATCTGTTGCGTAGCAAACAAGTGTTAAAATATCACTGTTTGCAAGTTTCATTCCTTCAGGATCTCCAGTAAAGCTGTATCTAAATCCTGTGTTTATAGTAATTTTTGAATCACTAATGTTCTTTGGTTTTATGTTAAATGAAGTTGAAATTTCACCAGTGTAGTTGTGTTTTCCAACAATTCTAATGTCATAATCACCAATTTCTTTTGCGTTTTCGTCATAAATTAGTGTAAAGTCTTCGTTAAGAAGAAGTGGTGATAGGCTAATGTCACGGTCAGTTACAACAACTTCTGGTCTAATAGTAAATCCAGTAAATGTTTGTCTTACAATTTTTGTAACAGCATCTTGTTCTTCTGGAACTTCAGGAACACGTTTAAGGTCATTAAGGTCTTTTGGACTAATTGTAAATGTTTGTATTACATAACCTTTGTAGTTGTTTCGTCCCAAAACTGTTACGCTTGCTGGTGCTTCAAAGCTTGCATTTGTGTTGTTTGTGTATTCCAAAACAAAGTCTGTTAAGTTAGCATCTTGGCTAGCAACAAGTTGTCTTTCTACACCATCAACTGTAACTGTAATAACAATTGAAAGTGCTGGATCAACACCATCAACTGTTTTTGCTGTTCCATCATAAATTGGTTTTAGAACAGTGATGTCAACAATTGTGTTGTCATCATCAATTTCAGTTTGTTCAATCTCATAGTCTATGTCAACTGAGCCTTGGTAGTTTGCAACACCAACAACTCGAACAAAGTAGTTGCCAATGTTAAAGTCAAAGTCTTGTGGGTCAATCAAGGTTTCATTGCTTGTGTAGTATTCAAACCTAAAGTCTGTTGGGTCAAGCGCACCATCAACAGGGCTGTTGTCTGCAACTGTTGGAGTTGGTGTTATTGCGCTGCCTGTGTAATTGTAGGTTGTTTTTGTAAGAGATGTCATTGCAAGTGTCAAAGTTTTTGGAACAATCTTAAATGTTGTGCTGGCATGTCCAGAGTAGTTTCCAGCAAACTCAACAGTAACTGTCGCGCTTGAAAGAATTTCACCCTCTGGGTCATCATTTGCTCTGCTAACATCAATGTTGTGAGCATAGGTTGCCAAAAGAATGTCAAGTGATGTAAGAACAACTTTTGAAGACTCATCTTCTGGGTCAAGCAAATAGAATGCTGTGTAGCCTGGTTTTCTTTCTGATCCTGTGTAAATTACATCTGCAATGTCTTCAAATTGAGCAATGTCTGTAAGGTTACGTTTTTCAATTGTAAATTGTGCGTAAGCATTTTTAATTTCGTAAACTGATGCTTGTGGAGCAAAGATGTAGTTAAGTTTTGAGTTGTCGCCACCAGCTTTTGTTTCAATTACAAATGTAATTGTTCCAACATCTGTAAAGTTTTGAGTGATTTGTTGCTCTGCTGTGCCATAGTTTTCGTAAGCATAAATTGTGTAGTAGCTTTCTGGAACAACAGCAACTTCGTTGTCAGCCAAAACTGTTAGTTGATAACTAAATGGACTGTTTTTGAACACCAAACTTAGTGTGTCAACTGAAGTGTTTGCAACACTTGCAAGGTCTTGTGCACTTTGCTCTCCATCAATTGTAACATAAGTTCTTGTGATAAATGCTGGAGTGATTGTAAAGTTGTGGTAAATTGTGCCTGTGTAGTTGCCTTTTCCTGTGATTGTAACAGGGTAAGTTCCAACATCAACACCCAAGTTGTGAGTTACAACAAAGTCAATGTTTTCAGCAAGTGAATCGTTGCCAACAGCGCCAATTGTTGCTAAAGCATCTTCAACTTTAACTGCTGGGCTAAATGCGTGGTTTGCATAAGTAAACTCAAGTTCTTCATTTGTTGCAAATCCGTTAAGATAGGTTGAAACTTCAGCAGAATCAAGTGATCTTGGGTTTATCACAAATTTAAATTCTGTTGATCCTTCAAAGTTGTTAATACCTGTAATTGTAAGTGTTGCTGTTGCTTTTGGAGTTATTCCATCATCTTCATAGTCAACAGTTTTGTTTAAACTAAATTGATATGAGTAAGCTGAAAGTTTATCAAGCCCCAAAGTGTCACGATAGTTAATTTCAAAGAATGGAGTTTGTTGTGTTCCGTCATAAACAATGTTTGTTGTGCTTACAGCGTAATTTAGGTCATCAATAACCCATTTGTGTGATGCATCCAAACTAATGTGGTTATCTTCAATTGCCCAAACAACGCTTGCACTTGCATCAGAAATCTTTCTCTTTGTAATTTCAAAGGTTCTTTCTATTGTTCCACTAAAGTCTTTGTTTCCTGTTACTCTAATTGTTGCAATTCCTGCATTTTCATTGTTAATGTATTGAACAGTAAAGTAATCAAGCCAGTTTGCTTCTTCAGCAACAACGCCATTATGAATTGATTTTCCGTTGTAGCTGAGTGTGATTTTTGGAGTGATTGGAACAGTGTTTCCATCTTCATCTTGATTGTATTCAAATGATGGGTCTTCGCCTTCATCAAAGTGCTCTGTTTCTGATTTCCAAATTTCAGCAACAACTGAAGCAATTTCATCATCTGCAATGTTCTTTTTGTTGATTGTAAAGTTAATTGACTTGCTGTCTCTTTCTCCTGTGATTGGATCAATGTAGTTAAAGTTGTTAAGACCATAAATTGTGAGTGTTGCAGTTCCTGCGTGGAAGTTGTTTGTAAATTCAAATTCATAGTCACCCTTGCCTTCATTTGGTGTTCCAATTAATGATTTGTCACTAGACAATGTGTAGATGTTTTCAAAGATAACTCTAAATGTAAATCCACTTTCATCATCAATTTCTTCACCAGTAAATGTCATTTCCATGTGATCAACATCAATTTCAGCAAGACTAATTTTTGTAACTCTTATTTCATAATCAAGAGTGTCTTTTGTTCCCACAAAGTTGCGTCCAGTTGATGTCAAAACAACTGTGATAACACCAATGTCAACAAAATCTTCTGGGTTTGTGATTTGTGTTTCTTGTGCTGTTGCGTAGTTACGATAGAATGTAACATCAAATTCGTCAGCACTAACTGCGTAGTTGTTGTCGCCAATGTGGTAAACAAGGTCGGATTCATTAAACTCATCATCATGTGGTGTGCGGCTGTATTCAACTGGGTGGTGATTGTACATGTCACCAGCACCCCAAAGAATTGTTGTAAGGTTTGTTTGTGGGTTAATCTGGAAGTTTGCAACTGCTTCTCCGGTGTAGTTTCCGTGGAATGCAATTGTGATAACTGCGCCAGCAACAACTGTTCTTACTCCTTGAACTGTGCCATAAGTTACGTTTGTGTTGCTTGTGTAAGCAACTGAGTAATCTTTTGGTGTTACAACTGGCTCGCCTTGCTCAATTGTCACAACGTCTTCAACAAGTGTTCTTCCATCATCAAATTTTGATTTAAGTTCAACACCTGGTGTTTGTGCTGTTGCATTATAAACATTTCCATAAATGTTTTGTGCTGGTGTAAAGTACTCAACATTTCCAACCCAAAGTCTAAAGAAGTTTTCAAGATTTGTGATTTCTTGTGGAATAATTCTGTATTGTTTTGAAACTTCTCCAACAAAGTTCATGTAGCTAGCACCAGTAATTGTAATTGTTACTGTTCCAACGTCAACGCAAAGTGTTGTGTTAACGCTGTCAAAGTCTTCAGTCCATGTTGCGTTAAAGTTAATGTTTTGACCAACAACTACATTGTCAGAATGTGCTCCGTTAAATTCAACAGTTGGAGCGAGTTTAATTTCACTTCCGGTGTAAGTTTTGTCAACACCATTCAAAGCACCGTCAACATACATCATGTCGCCACTTAATTGTTGTGGAGTGATTGTAAAGTAAACTTTCTTTGCGGTTGTTTGATCAATTGTTCCCTTAAAGTTTCCGTTTCCGGTAAGAACAACATAGTACTTAACAACTTGTGTTCCATCTCCAACGTTAACTCTGTCTGCATCAACATAGCCTACACTAAAGTCAAGGTTGTTGTTGTTTGAAAGGAAGCCATACTCATCAGCTTGAATGTCTGAACTGTCTGCAGCATAACACAAGAGTGTTAAAATGTTTGCATCAGAAAGGCTTACTGTGCTTGCTTTGTATGGGTAAGCAAAACTGTAACCATCAAGGGTTTCTGTTCCGCCAACCAAAAGCTCAGTAATATCTTTTTGATATATTGTAAAGTAAAGTTCACGAGTTCCGGTGTAGTTCCAACTTCCGGTAATTGTGATTTTTGCTTGTCCATTGTGCTCATCATCTGAGAACAATGCTTTGTTGTTTGCGCTTGCATTAATGTTGTTGTTTGCAAGCTCTTTGCTTGTAACATAAGTTAAGTAAAAGTCTGTGCCTTGGGCAAATTCAGTTCCTAATGTAAGAATTTGATCTGCTGCGGCCAAACGAGAGTCAGAAACTTGAACATCACCATTAATTGTAATGTTTAATCCTGTAAAGATACGAGCAAGTTTTTGTGATTCAGTTGCAATGTCCTCAATCAAAATCAAAACATCAGAAATGTCTTTTGGCTGTATTGCAAACAAAAGTGTTTGTGTTGAACCTTCAACATAGTTTCCACCACTTCCGGTGATTGTGATAAGAGCATCAGCAACAAGTTCATCATTAACATATTTAACATTTACGTTTCTTGTGTAAGCCACTGTAAAGTCATAATCATAAACATCACTTACTGTGTGTGTGCTGTCATCAAATTGTGTTAATGTCAAAACATCTAGTGTTGTGTCAAATGTTACAACAATGTCTGGTGTTTTTGCTGTTTTGTCGTAAACAAAGTAACTTTCAGCAACATTTGGATCAATTGCAACAACTGTTCTGCTTAAATCAATTTTGTTGATTACATATGAAACTGCAACAAAGTCTGTGTAGTTGCTGTTTCCGGTAATTCCAACATAATAGGTTCCAGCATTGATTGGTGATGCAATTTCGGTGTAAGTGTAGTTTCCTACTGTTCCAGAGCGAGTGTAGTAAGCAAAGCTAAAGTCATCTGTGTCTGCAAGAGGTTCTGTTCCGCTTGTCAAAACAATTCCGCTTTCATTTAAAGCATTTCTTGATGTGTCTGTAACTGTTGGAATTGGAGTTCTTGCGTGTGAGTTGTAGTCAAAGCTGTCTTCATCAAGAACAACAGTGATGCTTGCATCTTCAAGTGATTTTGGATTAATAACAAAGGTTTGTGTTGTTCCACCAGTGTAGTTGCCTTCAAACACAACTGCAATTGTTGGTGTTCCATCATAAACATTAACATTGTGAGCGTAAGATGTTGTAAAGTCTGTTTTGTAAATTATGTCACCCTGAATTTCTTCAGTGCCTTCAAAATCATCATGGTTAAGTGTTACTGTTTGACCATTAATCTCATAGGTTAATGTGAATGTTGGTTCAATTGCATAACCTGTGTAAGTTTGAGCAGTAACAGTAGACCAAACAACTCTTGATGAAAGGTCAAGTGCTTCAATTGTAAATTCTGCAACAAGGTCACAGTTTGGTGCAACAACATAGTTCATGTTGCCATTTGCATCAGCTTTTGCTGTTACAACAAATGTGATTGTTCCAACGTTTGTAAAGTCAGGTGTAATTGTTCCAGTTCTTACAATTTCGTTGTTTTCAATGCTTGCAGAGTAGTTACGATAAGCAGTGATGTTAAAGTAATCACTTAAAACAGCAACAAAGCCATTTGCATCATAGCCATATGTTCCTGGAACATCGCTTACGTTTGTTCTAACTTCAGTTACAATGTTAAACGCTGCGTGTTTGTAGTCAAAACTTAACACATCTTTCAAGGTTGTAAGTCCAGAAACTGTTTGTGTTGTTGGACCAACAGATGTGCCTTGAGTGTTTGATTCGTTTGTTGTTGAAATAACAATTCTGTCAAGTGTTGCAGCAACAATTGTAAAGCTTACAACTGTTGTTGAACCATAGTTTCCAAGTCCAGCAACTGTTATGTTTGCTGTTCCTGCGTTAATGTTGTTGTGCAAAACAGTTGGATCTGTAATGTAAGTTAAATCGTAATCTGTTCCGTCAACAAGGGTTGGCAAGTTGTTGTAGTTTGCAACAATGCCTGGTGTAATGTTTGTTCTGATGTATGTTTGATTTGCAATAGGGTCAATAGTAACATCACTAATTGGTCTTGGAGTTACTGCAAAGTTGTAAACCAAGGTGTCAGTGTAGTTACCTCTTCCTTCAATTGTTAACACTGCTGCGCTCAAAACGTTTCCGTCAAGTGCGCCACCTTCACGAGCAACATTGATGTTGTTTGAGTATTCCCAAACAAAGTCAAGTGAAGTTTCGTGTTGAACATTGTCATAAGTGTAGGTTGAACCATCAAACAAAACTGTTCCTACTCCATCTGGATCATAAATCAATGTTTGGTTAAGAACAATGTGTGTTCCAAATTTTGGAGTGATTTCGCTGCCTGTGTAGATGTAGTGTGATGCATCTTCGTCCCAAACAAGACTAACGTTTTCTGTTAAGTGTCTTGGAGTAATCTTAAAGTGCTCAATTCTTGTTCCAACATAGTTTCCTTTTGCTTCAATCGTGATTGTTGCAGCAGCTCTAACTTCGCCTTCACCATCATAAGCAACATTTCTGTTGTCTGAATATGTGATTTTTGCGTCTTTTGCTGTTGTCGCTTCACTCACGTCAAGAGGATTGTCGTTGTTGTAGCTCAACAAAACTGTTGGTTTTTGATCTTGTTCATTAAACTCGACATCAGCAAGTGTTGAAGCTGCCAAAGTTACTTCATTAATGTTCTTTGGAGTGATTGTAAAGTAGTGTGTTCTGTAAATGTCTGCATTGTCAGCATTGTAAGCAAGTGTGCTATCATAGAAGCTGTTTGTTCCGCTTACAAAGTTTCCGTTTCCAATGATTTGGAAGTAAGCTGCAGCTTCGTAAACTCCTGCTGAGCGGTAAACAACATTGGTGTTTTCACCATAAACAACACTAAAGTCGTTTGCATTAGCTCCACTTTCTGCTGTAAGGTCATGACCAAGATATGTAAGAGTGAATGTTGGGTTAATTGCACTTGTTGTGTAAGGTTTGTTGCTTGAATCCCAATCAACTGTAACATCACTTGCGTTAATGTTCTTTCTTTCAATTGTGTAAGAAATTGCACGACCAGAGTTAAGAACAAAGTTCTTTCCTGTTGATTTTAAGAACACTGTAATTGTTCCAGCTTTGTCAAATTCTGTTGTAATTTGTGAAGCTGAAGTTGGAGTTAAAATGTCATCAATTAGTTCAGCTTCGTAGTCACGATAGTATGTTACTGTGTATTCACTTGAATCAACAGTTTTGTTGTTAAACTTAATCCATTCTGGGAATTCTTTGTGATCTTCCCAATCGTAATCAAAGTTTTGAATTGATGCTGTTGTAAAGTAAACTTCGTCTTGGAATGATGCTTGTGTTATTGTAAAGAGTGATTTTGCTTGTCCTGTGTAGTTTTTGTGGAAGGTTACAATAATTTCTGCACCATTGTTAATTGCATCAATGTTTTTGTCATAAGCAACTGTGTAATCAGCAGTTGTTGCTTCTGCTCCATAATTTCCACGAGTCAAAATTCTTTCATCAGCAAAAGTTGATTTAAGAACAATGTGTGGGGTGTGAGCTTCTGAAAGATAACTGATTGCATAGTCATTGCCCCATTCAATGTCATCAAAGTCAGCATTGTCAAGTCCAATCTTGCGACTGAACACTTGTTCAATTGTCTTTCCTGTTACATCATATGGGTTAATTGTAAAGTTTCTTGTAACTGCTGGAGTTGTGGCATCATTTACAATTCCAACAAAGTTTTGATTTGCTGTTGCAGAAATTGTAACAACTGCGCCAGCAACAACGTTTCCGTTTTCAATGGTAACATCTGTGTTGTTTGAGTAGCCAACACTAAAGTTAAG
Organism: uncultured Clostridia bacterium; assembly: GCA_947168085.1. Classification (GTDB taxonomy): domain Bacteria; phylum Bacillota; class Clostridia; order Christensenellales; family UBA1242; genus UBA7584. The sequence continues at coordinate 21,164 of CAMVKM010000001.1, forward strand.
TGTGCCTGCTTTATAACCTTTTCCGTTAAAGGTTAAAACAATGTCTTGACTGTCTTCACCTTGTGTCCAAGCCGCACCCTTGTAAGTTTTGTCAACAATTCCACTAATGTAGTCTGTTGTTGTCATTGCATTTTCAAGGTCAACAAGAGCTTTTGGATCAATTGTGAAGTAAGCAACTTTGCTGTTTTCACCATTTGTAATTGTTCCGGTGAAGTTGCCTTGTCCTTCCAAAATCAAGCCATAGTATTTCTTTGCAGCAACGCCGTTGTCATCATATCCAACGTTGATTCTTGTGTCATCAACATATGAAACAGTAAATTCATCACCCAAAACAAGAGCAATGCCATCATATTTTAAGTATTTTACTGCATCAGCATCTAAAACACTAATTTGGCTTCCTGTAAATTCATAAGAAATTGTGTCTGAAACATCTTGCAAAATGCCTGCTTCATTAATGTTTCTTGCAACAATTTCAAATGTTACTGGAAGTGAGCCACTGTAGTTGTTAATTCCTGTTACTGTGATTGTTGAAATTCCAACATTAACTCTGCCATCATAAGCAAGAGTTACATCAGTGCCTGTAACAAGGTAGTAGTCACTGCCTGTTGCAAGACTGTTGTCAAGAATTGAAAAGTCATCATTTGCGTTTGTTCCGTTTGTTGGACTAAATGAACCACGGTTGTAAGTTTTGTCTGCGATGTTTGAAACAGTTAATCCAGAAATTGGTTTTGGACTGATTTCAAACACAAATGTGTCATCAAAGTTTGCTGTTGTGTTTGCAGCCATTTCAAAGTTTGGAGAAACGGCACTAATAACAATGTCGTTAAGATTTGCGTGTGGAGTAGCAAAAACTCTAACATTTGTAAAGTCAAATGCTGGAAGGTCTCCACTTGCTGATGTTGTTACTTGTGTGTTTTGGTCATTTACGTAAGTAAAGCGATAACCACTGCTGTCCACAACATTTCCATTAATGTCCAAAACTCTTGCGCCCCAAATTGTGTGAGCCACACCATCATAGGTGATTTCAAAGTTTTCGGTTCCGTCGTAGTAAACAGCACCATTTTGTGTCGTTCCAATCAAAAGTTCAAATCTAAGAATTTTAACTGGTGTGATTTCATAGCTTGAGAATGTGTAGCCTGTGTAGTTTCCGTTCCAAACACCAACTCCACTGTTTGCAACAAATTGAACAAAAATTGTTCCTGTTGCAACAAAGTCGCTGTCTTGTGTAAGCATGTAAAGATAACCTGTTGTTCCACCAGTTTCGCTTGTTGGGAATGCTGTTGCTCCTGTGTCAGTTGATTCACATTCACGCCAGTAAACAACTTGATAGTCGCCTTGCGCTGCTTGAACAAGTGACATTGTGTTGTAGGTCATGCTTGTTGTTGTTGGACGTTGAGCAGCAAGGTTGTAGATGAATTCATCTGGGTTTACAACAAATGTTGCGTTTGTTGCACCATAGGTTGCATCAGCGTTTGAAATGTCTTTTTGTTTGATTGTAAACAAAACTTCACGTGTTCCGGTGTAGTTTCCAATTCCAGTAATGATAACTTTTGCTTGGCCGGTTGTGTTTGTTGAATCTAAGTTCTTTGCACTTGCATTAATGTTGTTGTGTGCAAGTGTTATGTCACTAATGTAACCTAATGTGTAGTCAATGTTTTGTGTAAGGTCATTAACTGAAATTGTGCTACGGTTGTCTAACACTTCAACAAAACTGTCAATTGTAATCTCACTTCCTGTGTAGATACGCGCTGCTTGTTCTTCTGCAGTTGCTGTGTCAGAAGTTAAAATGTTTGTTGTGTCATTTGTAATGTCATAAGGGTCAATTGTAAAGGAAATTGGAAGTGCTGTGTTTTCAGCATAACCTTTTCCAGCAACACCGGCAATAAGCATTGTTCCCATTCCAACATTAATGTTGTTAAGATAACTTGCGTATTGTCCTTGACCAATTGTGTTGTCTCCAATTGATGGGTCATTTACATGGAATGTGCAAAGTTGAAGTTGAAGTTCTGGAACAACATAAATGTTTTGCACTTTGTCTTTTACAACAATGTATTGTGGATTTGCTGCTGTGTAAATAGCTGCCAAACTTGCCTGAATTTCACTATCTACAGCTGTTTTGTCAGCCAAATCTTCATATTGCGCAACTGTGTAGTGTTGTGTTGTAAGGCTTGTAAATGCTGGGAACAAGTCAGCCCAAACAAAGCCTGTGCCACGATAGATTACTGTAAGATTTGATTGTGCAAAATTTTCACTGTTAAGTGGACGAGCTGTAACGTTATATTCTCTTGTAAATCCACCAGCGTAGTTACCATAACCAGTGATTGTAATTGTTACTGTTCCAACAACTGTAAAGTCGGTTGTTGTTTGACCTTGATAGTCTTGTTTTGTCCAAGAGTAAGTGTAGTCTTGGCGATTGCTTGCGTCAGTTAAGCTGCCTTCTTGCAAAAGTGGTTTTGCCACGCTTTCGGCAGAAACAAACACAATTTCTGATTTAAGTGGACGACCTTGGTAAGTTTGACTGTTAATCATGTAAATTTTAACGCGTCTAATGTTGTTGCTGTTGTTGTAGTAATCACCTAAAGCAAAGCCTGTGTCTTTTGCTCCATAAAGTGTTACCATTGCTGCTTCGGTTCCTGGGTTTGCAACAGAATCATTTCCGTAGCCAACCAAAACTTGGTCGTCGCCATCCATGTAGTAGTAAGTTGTTGTTGATTCGTTGTAGAAAATTTCAACTCCGTCACCGTCTGTTGGGATGTCGGTTACAACAACTTGGCTGTTTGCATCTGTGTAGTAAGAAACGTAGTAGTATTTAATGCTAAAGTCAGCATTTTGAGCAATTGCTTTTGGTGCAATTGTAAATGTTTTTACTGCTGTTCCTGTGTAGTTTGTAGAAACAGGGCTAACAACAACATAAATTGTTCCTGCGCTTGTAAAGTCGTCTGTTTCTTCAACACTTGTGTTGTTTACAGTAAATGCATTAACGCCATTTGATTCACGGCAGTATTGAACTGAAACATCACTAAGTGAGTCTGGATTAATTTTAACATCATTTCCGCCAAGACGATTGGTGTCTTCTGTTGTGATTTGAGCCACTTGTGTGATTGCAAATTTTGAGTATTTTGAAGCATTGCTAAATGTGTCTTCATTAGTTCCAGTAAATGAAATGATTGTTAAAGTTGCTGGGTAAATTTCGTAGCTTGTTGTAATTTGACCTGTGTAGTTAATGTTTAGTCCTGCAATTTTAACATAAATTGTTCCTGCACTTGTAAAGTCAGTTGTTTCTGAAACCAAAACATTGTTAATAGTTTCTGTTCCATTTGTGTCTGCACGGTAGTAGTTTTCTTCGTAATCAGAAGCTGTTAATGTTCTTGAAGTTGTTGTCAATTGTGAACTTGAGGTTGAAATTGTAAGAACTGGGCTGTGAGACAAATGGTCATAGTTGTAGCCAGTTGCATTAATTCCAGCAATCGTGTCATATTGACCTAAAATGTATTTTGAAATTGCAAAGCTGTAAGTTGCGCTTTCAGCAAAGTTTCCACATCCTGCAAATGTCATAGTAACAGTTCCAGCATTAATGTTGTCATTGTAAGAAACAACATAGTCTGTGTTTTGAACAAGAAGTGTTCCTCTTGACTGTGCCATGCTTGCGTGGTTAAGTGTTACATCACTGCTGATGTCGTGCGCTGCACCGTCATAATAAATTGTTGTGTTTACTCGATTGTCAGCAATTGTAAGTTTATTTGTTTCATTAATGTTACGTGGATTTACTGTGAATGTTCTTGTTGCAAAAACAAGTTGATCAAATTCATCAAGTTTTCTAAAGTTGTTAATTCCAATGATTGTCATAGAAGCAAAGTTTTCAACAACTGCTCCATCCAAAGCATCATTTAAACGTTTAACATTGATGTTGTTTGCATATGTAATAATGAAATCATAACCCGTAACAGTGTCAATGTCTTCATTTGGCAAAAGTTCACGACCTGTTAGTGTGTTTCCATTAAATGTTACTGTGTAGTTTGGTTTGATTTGATCACCTGTGTAAGCTGTGTTGCTTGTTGAATCCAAATTGAAGTCAGCATGTGTGATTGCAACTGTTTCAATAACAAAATCAATAGGAATTGTTCCACTGTAGTTGCCCATACCTTGAATTACAACTGTGTAGGTTCCAACAGTTGTTGGAGCCGCAACTGTGGTGTTTCCTTGTTTGTAAGCAAATGTGTAGTCTGTTTCATCAATCAAAATTGTTGGCGTTACAACACCTCCAACAAGTTTAATGTTGTCGGTTACTTGTGGAATTGGATTGATTGCTGAACGAGTGTATGGTGCTGTGTAAACATCATTTGAATCCTTTGTCATTTCTTGCATTTGTTGTGTTGAAATGTTCAAAAGTTTCAAAATTGATGTCATGTTGCTTTCAATTGTTCTTGCCAAAATTGTAAATTGTTTTTGGTCAGTTCCAGCATAGTTTCCAGCAAAACTAATTGTGATTGTTGCAGTTCCTGCATCTGTGTTGTCATCATAACTAACTGTGTAATCTGTTCCACTAACAAGGCTTTGAGCGGTGGTTACGCCCAATGTGCTGTCTGTCCATGTAAGACTAAATGATTTTTCAATTTCTGAACCTGTGTAGGTTTCTGGGGTAGCATCATAACCAACCCAACTAAGGTCAGCTGTTCCAATGCTAAATGTCTTTTCTATTATTGTAAGCTCGGCACGGACCCCTGTGTTTGTTTCAAACACATAGTTTGTAAAGGTTCTGCCAGACTCTGTAATTGAATTGAGTGTCAATTCAAATTTAATCTTTCCAACATCACTAAAGAATGTTGCAAGTTTTGGATCTGTTGGGTCAGCTTGCATAATTGCATCGTAAGAATATTGTTGCCCTGCAATTGCGTAGTATCTAAAGCTTTCAATTGAGAAGTTTGCTGCTGGAACATCTGCAACTGTGTTTGAAACAATTGTAAATGCTCTTGCATAGTCGCTGTTTTTAAACACTCTTGAAACTTGGTCAACACTAATGTTAACGCCAGCTTCTGTAACATAACTTCTGGTGCTTGGTGCTTCTGTAACTAATCCTTGGTCAACAGTAAGTGCCATTCTTGTAACGTAAGCTGGAGTGATTGTAAAGTTGTAAGTTACACTGCCAACATAGTTTGCTGTGCCTTCAGTTGTTCCAACAACTCCACTAACAACAGCTTTGTAGCTTTCAGCATTAACTGGTGTTACTGCGTTTGCATTAACTGCATCATCAGCAAAGTAGTAAGTTAATGTGTAGTTTGTTGTTTTTGCAAGACTTCTTGTTGAATAGCCTGCTGGTGTGTATTGTGGGTTAACTTCTGGAGCATAGTTTTGAGCATTGTAAACGCTGTTTGTTGGTGCTGTCATAACAACACTTCCAAGTGCTGTTGGGCTAGCATCAGCTGAGCGAAGAAGATAACCTTTGTTGTTGTCAACTGCGTTTGTTACTGCTGCTTGAGCAATTTCATTGTTGTCAAGTGCTTTTGGATAAATTACAAAGTAGTATGTAACTCCGCCAGCAGCTGTTTGATAGTTTCCGTTTGCAACTGCGTTGATGACAATTGTTCCAGCCGCAACATAACTTGTTCCGTCAAACACAACATTAATGTTTTCACCGTAGGTTGCGGTGTAGTCTGTGCCAGCTTGAAGGTTTTCAAGAACATTTCCACCACTCATATAAGCTGCCGTAAAGCTTGGTTCAATGTTTGCGCCAGTGTAAATATAGTTGTTTCCTGCGCTTGCGGTAAGGTAAGTTGAGTTAATTGTAATTTCTTTTTTAGTTATTACAAAACTCTTTGTTGTCTGTCCAGTGTAGTTGCCAGTTCCTTCAATTTTAATAACATAATTTCCAGCATGTCTTGGTGTTGTTGCTGTTTCTCCGTCTTCTTCAAACATTGTAATGTTAAGTTCAATTGGACTTGGACTTACATCAGTGCTTGTTTGAAGTCGGTAACCAAAGTAAGTGAAGTTAACATATGGAATAAGGTCTGCGTTGTTATACTCTTGTGATGCAATGTTGTTTTTAATAATGTCAGAACTTGTTGAAATGTTTCTTGGGTCAATTGTGTAAGTCACATCATCTCTGTATGAAGTTGGTTCTGCAGTTGCTGCTGTTGTGGCATAGTTGCCAATTCCAGTAATCTTAACCATGTAGGTTCCAGCTTCTGTCAAAAGATTTGTTGAGCCCGTAACAAAGCGTTGTTCTGTTCCGTTAGAATTCCAGTAAGTTACTGTGTAATCTCTGTCTTCTTGCAAATCTTCAGCATAATATGTCATAGCAATAACTGGTTTAAGAACAACGGCGCCATTTGCATCTCTTGTGTAGGTTTGATTTGCAATAGAAAGGCTTACCGCATGCTGTCCAGTTGCTGCGATAGATTTTGGATTGATTCTATAGTAAATGTCTTCTTTGTTTCCTGCAAAGTTCTTGCCTTTTGTTTCAAGAACAATGTAGATTTTTCCAGCATCCCTAAAGTTTGATGTTGGTTTTACATTGATTGTTGCGTTGTCTACCGTGATTGCAATAGCATCAACATCACTACTTTCACGATACCAACCCATTGTGTACTCTTCATTTGAAACACTGTTTCCACCAAACGCAAAGTTTAGGTTTGATGCCGAAACTTGATGATTTGCTGTGTCATACAAAACGTCATCAACAGCTGAAGCTGTGTAAGTGATGTCATCAAGGTCGGCTGGCACAATCTTAAAGGTTGCAGTAAGTGTTCCACCATAGTTGCGGTTTTGAGTTCCACCTAAAGTAATTGTTACAAGTGCGTTTGCAATTACTGCTCCACCCAATGTGTCGTTTTGTCGTTTAACTTCAATGTTATTTGTGTATGTTACACTAAAGTGTGTTCCAACGCCATAAGTTTGTGACTGTGGTTGTGCTGTTGTTGTTTTTGTGTAAAGGTAAACAGATGGCAATTGTTGTTGTGATGTGTAAACTGGCTCATAACCAGAGAAAGCAGGAAGAATTTCTGTTTTGTCTGGCATTGAAGTTCCGCCAATTTGAACATCCAAAAATTCGTCAAATGATGTGATTTGTTTTGGAAGAATTTTGAAGTATTTTCTAATTGTTCCACTAAAGTTTTTGGTTGTTGCACCAGTAAGGTCAACATAAGCTCCTGCAATAATTCCTGTTTGGTCAAACGAAACATTAACATTGTTGTCATAGGTTGCAGTAAAGTTAATGTCACTTGCGGTAAACTCTTGTCCATTAAATTGAACATAAGCTGTTGGGGTGTGAGCTTCACCGTTGTAAGTTACGTCAGCAATGTTTTTAACAGAAAGTGTTGCAAGGTTAATTGGGTTAATTGTAAAGTAAACTTTTGTGGTTGTTGTGTTGTCAATTCTTCCAGTAAAGTTGCCTTTTCCTTGAAGAATAACATAATACTTTTTGTTGTTTGCAACGTTAACTCTTGCGCTGTCAACATAGTCGTACTCAAAGTCAACAACACTTGGATTTGCTGCGATATCTTTGTTAAGGTAGCCATAACCAGTGTAATACAAAAGTGTTGCAAGGTCGTTAGAGCCAAGAGGAACGTTGTAACCTGTAAAGTCATAGTTAAATTTGTAGCCATCAGCTGTGTAGGTTCCGCCAAATGTAAGTGTGCTAATGTCTTTTGGATCAATCTTAAATGTGATTGTTCTGCTTCCTTGATAGTTTCCTCTTCCAGCAAGAGCAATTGTTGCTTGCGCAGCAACAACTGTTCCGTTGTAGGAAACTTTTGTGTTGTTTGCGTAAATTGCTGGAGCAAGGTCTCCGTCAGTTCCTTGAGCAGTTGCGCCAAAAAGAAGTGAGTAATCTTGTCCTGTTGCAAGTCCGCTGTCAACAATTACAACAGTTGGTGTAATTTCTGAACCTGTGTAAACATAAGTGTTAGGGTCAAGACCTGTGTTTGGCACTGCTTGTCCACTAATCGTGTAAGAAATGTTTGCCGCTGTAATGTCTCTTGGAATGATTGTAAATTCAAGTGTGCTTGTTGTTCCAGTGTAGTCTCCATGTCCAGAAACAACATAAGTTCCAGGAGTTGTTGCATTGATGTTTTCACCATAAGTTACGGTGTAACCATTTGTGTCACTTAAAGCAACTGTCATGTTGTTGTAGGTTACAGTAAGTGCTGGTGTCCATTGTGTTCCGCGGTAAATGATTGAAGTTGGGTCAGAAACCGCAATTGAAACACGGTTGTCTGTCACTGAAATTGGAGTGATTGCAAATGTTTTTTCAATACGTCCAACATAGTTTTTAAGTCCAACATTTTCACCATCATAGTCATTTGCATCAAACACAACATAGTATGTTTTTACATGAATTGGGCTTGATTCTGGTGTGTAGGTGTAAGGCTCACTTGAACCTGTTCTTGTAAAGATGCCCAAAGTGTAATCACTTGATGTGATGATTTGTGTTCCCACTGCTGGGTCCAAAACTGTCATGGTTGGTGCGTGAGCAGCACCAGTAAATTCAAACGAACTGTTTTGTGCGTTATCAAAACCAGACAATGTAAGCATGTCGGCAGTAAGAGCCTTTGGTTCAATTCTAAAGTAGCATTCTGCTGAACCTTCATAGTTTCCAGTAAAAGCAACAACAACCTTTGCTTTAGCATCAACAACTTTAACCGAATTTTCAGTTTTGTAAGCAACATTAACATTGTCAACATAAGTTATTGAGCTGATGTCTGTGCTTAAAAGTCTAACTTGTGTTGAAGCTCCTGGCGTTGGAAGTTGATAGGTTGTGTAAGCCACAGAATCGCCAGTGTCTTGGAAGTTTTGTGTTACTGCGCTTCCAGTGTAAGTTTTTGCTGAAACGTTGTGGAAGTTAATTTGTCCGTTTAAGTTACGTTTTGCAATAGTAAAGCTTGCAACAATGTTTTTGCCAGATGCAAAATCATAGTCCATTGCTGTGTTTGCTGTGTTTTTCTGTGGAACAATGCTAAAGTTTGTTGTTCCAATGTTTGTAAGATCAACCGCTCCACCATTTGCGTTTTCAACAACAAGGGTGTAGTAAGAACTGTCACCTGGTGTTCCTGTTTGAAGTGTTTCGTCATAATCACCTGCTGTGATGTCAAAACTTCCTGACCAAACGTGAACACTGTAGGTAAATTCGCTGTTCTTAAAGGTCAATGTTTTTGCATTTGTTGCAGAAGTTCCATCAACAACAGCGTTGATTGTTTTGTCGCCATCAAGGTCATTCAAGATAACCTGAAGTTTTGTGATTTCAGCTGGTGTAATCATGTAGTAAAGCGTGATTGTTCCTTCAAAGTCACCATGTCCAGACAAAATTGCTTTTGCGTTTGAAGCAACTTGACCTGAGCCATCATGATAAACGTGAGTGTTGTCTTGATAATCAACAGTAAAGTGCTGATTTGCTCCAAGCACAAGGGTGTGACCATTGTAGTGAGCTCCAATTGTTGGAGTGTAAGCTTCACGGTTAAACACTCTGCTTGCAATTGTGTCATAAGTCATCACGCCAGCACCGTGTGCTGTTTGCGCTTCAATTTCGCTAATGTCTTTTGGATCAATTGCAAAGTTAAATGTTTGTGAACCTTCGTAGTTACGTTTTCCGGTTACGGTAATTGTTCCGCCGGTTGCAACGTGAATGTTTGTTCCATAAGAAATTGTGTAGTCATCAGTTGTAAGTTCATCAGAAGTTGATGTTTCCGCACCTGTTGCATCATAGAAAAGTGTAAACGCTGGTGTGATTTGATTAAATGTAAAGGTGTAGTCATTGTTTGCTGCATACTCAACAAATGATTTTCCATAAAGATTTCTCTTGTAAATTTCAAAGTCAAGATCAAGATGACCCGTGTAGTTTCCAGAAGCCTGAATTCTAACAGTGTAGATTCCTGCATCAACAAGATCGTTTGCTGTTTTTGGAGTTCCATTTAATGAGTAGCTTTCTGTAAAGTCATAGTTAGTTGCATTTGTTGTTTGAGAAACAAGTGTGTTAACTTGTTCTGGGTTTGTTTTGTAAGTGATTGTGTAAGTTACAACAACATCTGGGTCACGTGGTGAGTTTGTAACAAACTCTTGTGAAGCAATAGATGCTGAAATTGTTCCATAAGTGTTGTCTGTGATGTCTTTTGGAGCAATTGTAAAGTTTAACACTTTGTTTGTTTGAGTTTGACCAATCATGCTGGTGTAGTTTCCAATACCAACAAATGTGATTGTTGCATTTCCTGCATTCAAGTTGTTTGCGTATGTAACTGTGTAGTCAACATCTTTTTGAAGTGGTGTGTCACCACCAAACGAAATGTTGTAGTCTGGCGTTAAAGCAACACCGGTGTAAGTTAAGTTTTCTGTGCTTAAAATAGATGCTGTAACATCACCAATGTGGCGTGGAACAATGTTATATGAAACAGTTTTAACTGTTCCGCTTGTAAAGTTTTTGCCTTTTGATGTAAGTTCAAGTGTGATTGTTCCAACTTTTCTAAAGTCGGTTGTTACAGCCTTTTTGGTTGAATCATTGTAATCTCTAAACCATTTAACATTATATTCATTTGTTGTGTCAACAGCAACGTTGTTGAACTTAAACGCAAAGTCAGAAGCTTGCTTTTTGTGTTCGTTTAATGCTCCTGCGGTGTAAGTGATGTCAGCAACGCTTGCTGTGTTTGTGATTAATGCAAGTGAAACTTGGTTGATTGTAAAGCTTGCTGTTGGTGAACCGGAGTAGTTGTTGCAGAAACCAATTGTAATGGTTGCAGTTCCTGCATCTGTGTTGTTTGTGTAAGCAACAGTGTAGTCTGTTGTTGGTTGCAACACTCCACCACCCTGCTCGCCTGATCTAACATTTTCAACAACTACAACTGCTGGGGTTTGCGCGGTTGCGTTGTAATCTGTTGCATAAACTTGTGGCCAAACTTTTGCCGCTGCTCCTGAGCCAACTGTAACAGTAAAGTCAGAAAGGTCTGAAACTGGTTTTGCAACAATTTGGTAAGAACCAGAAATTGATCCTGTAAAGTTTTGGTTGCCGCTTGCGTTTCCAGTAACAGTTACTGTAACTGTTCCAACATTAACTCTGTCAGCTGAGTAGCTAACAGCAAAGTTGTTTGCGTTTTCACTAAACGTTTTTGAGTTATGACTAACTGTTGGCGTAACGGTAATCTCTGAACCTGTGTAGATTTTGTCAGCTGTGTCAAGGTTTAGCATTGCTTGAGTGAGTGTAACTGAAGTAATTGTAAAGTAGGTTGATGTAGAACCAGTAAAGTTTCCATTTTCTTTTGCAGAAATGTTAACAACATAGTGTTTTTTGCTTGCAACATTAACTCTGTCTGCTTCCGCATCAGCGTAAGAAATCACAAAGTCAACATTTTCTTCAAGGTGTTTGTTTGAACCTCTTCTTACAAACTTTGAGTAAGAAACAAGGTTTGCTCTGTCGTTTGCCGAAAGTGATTGTGAGCTTCCTGTAAACGCATAGTGAAGATTTGCACCAGAAGTAACACTGATTTCTGTTGTGTCAGAAAGGTCTTTTTGAACAATCTTAAATGTAATTACTTTTGTTGTTGTGGTGTCATAGTTGCCCATTCCAGTAATTGTTACGGTTGCATTTGCAACAACTTGGTTGTTTGCGTTAAATGAAACATTAACGTTGTTTGCCCAATCGCTGTCACTAAAGTTAAAGTCCTGACCTTTAACAAGGGTTGTTGAACCATCTTTAACTGTAAAGCTTGGCTTAATTTGTCCACCTGTGTAGGTGTAGCCATTTGCATTAATGCCTGAAATTGTCATTCCTGAAATTGATTTTGGCAAAATTGCAAAGTAAACTGTTTGTGAGTTTTTGTAGTTTCCGTGTCCAGTAAAGGTAATAGAGCCACGTGTGCTGTCATCACCAGAAACGGTTACATTAAGGTTTGTGCCATAAGTTCTTGTGTAGTCTGTTGGGTCTGTCATTTGGTTGCCAGCATAAGAAATTGTGTAAGGCACATCAGTTGTCCAAGCTGTTCCACGATATATGATTGAACTTGGGTTTAAAATTGAAATTGTAACATTTGCCATATCAATTTGTGTGATGTCATAAATCACATAAATTGTTCCATAGTAGTTGTGAGTTGGATTTGCTTGTGTTCCAGCATCAATCTTAATTGCGTAGTGCTCGTTTGCAGTTGTCAAAACATCAACTGGTTCAGTGCTTGCAAGCGCTGTGTAAGTGTATGGCGCTGATGCCCCACTACGTTTAAAGTAAGAAATTGAGTAGTCAGCAGATGTTAAAACAGAATCAGCATTTGCTGATGGTTTGTCTTCAACAATCAAACTTGAGTCTGGTCTAATAATGCCACCAGTAAACGCAAATTGATTGCTGTCCTGCCAACTTGCCATTGCATCAGTAAGTGCTTTTGGTGTAATTGCAAAACTTGAAGTGATTGTTGTGTTTTTCTTGTGTGCATAGTTGCCAGTTAAGTGAATTGTGATTCCTGCAGTTCCAACATTTTTGTTGTTTGAGTAAGAAACAGTAAAGTCAGTTCCCAAAGCAAGAGTTGCGTTTGCTGCTGTCCACTTAATTTCAAAGGTTGTTGAAAGTGATGAACCTGTGTAAACTTGAGAAACTGGGCTTGTAACCCATGTGATGTCAGCACTTGCAAGTTCTCTTGCTGTAACTGTAAGTGTTGCTTGAACTCCTGCTTGCACAACATAGTTTGATTTTCCTGTTGTTGTTCCTGCTCTTGCTGTCACAGTGTAGGTTTTGCTTCCAACATTCTTTTGATAGCCTGATGTGCTTGGAGCAACAGTAAAGTATTGTGAATCAACCGTGTCGGTTTTGCTGCTTCCAGAAAAAACATAAAAGCTTGGCTCAAAGTCTGCGTTTTTAAAAGCAACACTAAGTGTGTCAATGTAACCCGAAGAATTTGTACTTTTTGTTTCTGTGCTAGCACCAAGTGTCAAAACTCCAATTTGAAGTCTTGTGATTGTTGCTGCTGTGATTGTAAATGCTGCATTTCCTTGGCTGCTTGTGTTTGCATTAATGTTGCTTCCACCAATGGTAACGTGAAGATTGTAGGAACCAACATTAATAACTTCATTTGTTCCAGTAATTCCAGTTCCATCAAAACTTGGTGTAAAGGTGTAGTAACTTGAAGAAACTGCGCTTGTATTTCCTGCAACACGAACTGAAACTGTCAAGTTTTGTGTTTGGTCAGTTTTTCTGTCCAATTTGTTGTAAACAAGGCTTGGTGAAACACCACTAATTGTGATGCTTTCAACGTTTGCTTTGTTTACAGTTAATGTTGCTGTTGTTGAGCCAGTGTAGTTTCCGTTTGAACCGCCACTCACCACAACTGTGTAGGTTCCAGCAGTGATAACTCCAAAACTTCCACCATTGTTTTGAATTGAAATGCTAAAGTCTGTTCCTGCAGTCAAAGTTCCGTAACCAGTTTTTGAAACAGTAACATCTGAAGCGCTGATTGTTTGAGTAAGTCCATTAAAGGTTAATGCGCTGATTGATGCAGTAAATTCACTTAAAGCTCTTGCATTAATGTCAAAATACTTTGAAACATCATTTCCAGTGTAGTTTCCTTTTCCTTCTATAACTATATAATATCTTTGTGCTGTTTTTGGATTTGCAACATAGTTTGCTGAACTTGCTGAGTTAACTGTTGAAAAGTGAACAACGTAGTCGTTGTTTGTGCCCTCAACAAGTGGGGTGTTTGGATTAATCACCTTATCTTTCACTGTGATTGATGGCACTTGTTTTGTTTTTGTTTCGTCATAGTAAAAACTTGCTGGACTAACAGTTAAATTAACATTTCCAGAAATTTGTTTTGGATTGATTGTAAAACCACCAGAAACTTCAATTTTTGTGGTTGCGTCGTAGTTGCCTTTTCCTTTAACAAACAATCTGTAGGTTCCAGCATTTGTGATTGTTGCTGGGTCGGTGCTTCCTTGAACAGCAAAGAAAACTTCGTAGTCTTGGTCTTGTGTCATTGCACCAATTGTTTTGTCAGTAACAGACACGGTTGTTGTGCTACGTGAAACACCATCATATGTAATTGCGTTAACTGTTCCAACTGTAAAGCCACTTGTTGTTAATGCCTTTGGTGTGATTGTAAAAGTTTTTACAACTGAAGAACCAGTAAAGTTGCTTGCTCCGGTGCCAACATTTGTGTTTGGAACAAGAGTAACTGTTCCGCCGTCTGCAACATTTCTGTTTGTGCCATAAGTTGCTTTAACCGGAAAAGCTGCAGTTGAACCAACCAAAATTTCTGGATCACTGTGATCTACAGTAACAGTTGGGGTAAGTTGACTGCCTGTAAACACATGAGTGTTGTACTCTAACACAATGTCAGCAGCATTTAATGTTGAAAGATCAAAAGGATGAATTGTGAATGTAACACTAATTGGGCCACCAGCTGGGTTTTGAAAACTGTCGCCTTGTGCGTTAATTATCACTGTGTGATCACCAGCTGACTTAAAGTCTGTTGTGCTGTAGGTGATGCTGTAGTCATTACCATACGCCAGTTCTACACTTCCAGCCCAAACATGCTTAAAAGTTGGAGCAAAAACTCCGCCATCATAAACTGCATTTTTGTAAATGTCGTTAAATTCTGCACTTGTGATTGTTGCTTTGTTAATTATAAATGAGTTGCTTTCATCAACGCCAGTAAAGTTTCCTGTTCCTTCAACAACAACGTAGTAGGTTCCACCAGCAACAACTTCATTTGCTGCATAGTAGTTTGAACCTTTACGATATCGAACAGTGTATTCTGTGCCTGAACTAAGAGTCATGCCAGAAGCCTGAACTTGTGTAACCTGACGCGCGTGTGGATTTCCATCATAAGTGTAAGCAGCATTTCCATTTAAAGTGATTGATGCTCCTTGAACTGAAACACGGTTAATTGTGTAGGTGTGTGTTATAACACCTTTGTAACTACCAATTCCGGTAATTTCAATTGTAATTGTTCCCTTGTTTGGATAAACTGCTGTGTCAGTTGTGTTAACAAAGTCGGTTACTTCTGTTTTACTTGATGTACCATATTTGAAGTAATATTTTAAAGTAAAGTCAACATTTTCTTCAAGCTCTTTTGAGTAAACTTGATTGCCAACTTCAACTTCCCATGTGATTTCTGGAACAATTTTGTGTGCGTTTCTATCATAAAACACACTGTTAACAGCATCAAGTTCGATGCTTGAATCAGAAAGCGGTGTCTTAACAACAAATGATTTTTTAACAGAACCATAGTAGTGAGCATTCACTCCAACAAGGTTGTTTGTTCCAAGTCCAGACAAAATTCCTTCTGCAACAACATAGTAAGTTCCACCAGTTGCGGTAACAGTGTTTGCAGTGTATTCTTGTGTTAAGGCTTGGTTAAAGTAGCGCACTCTAAAGTCAGTGCCTTCTGCTGTTGAAAATGTTGCTGCTCCATTTAAAAGTTGAACTGGGTCAACTCCGTCACGAAGTTTGTATTCAGCAGCTGGGCCACCAATTGTTGTGTGCACAATTGTTGAAGCTGTCATTGAAAGTTTTGGGTAATCTAAAAGTGTGTAAACCCAAGCACATGTGTTGGTTGTTGTGTTAAAGTTTGGAAAATCAGTCATTCCGCTTGGCTTTGTGTTGATTTCACCACTACTTTTCATTTGCGCTTCAGTCAAACGATTTCCAACAACATATTCACCAGGTGTATTAGTTGGTCTATCATACTCTCTGTAAGCATTGTTAGCGGTACTATCTAGATAGTAGCATGCAGTTACGCTTCCACCTCCATCAACTAAAAGCCCTACAATACCATTTTTCCCCGAAGGAAGTGAACCGACGTTGTAAGCATAACTGATTTGAGAGTAACTAACACCAGCAATTCCACCAACTCTGTTTCCAGACGAAATCGTTCCAGTGTTGTAAACTCTTGTGATTAATGTGTTTACTGTCACTTGGTCAATTGTTGTATTTTCTGCGGAACCAACAATTCCACCAACATTCATTCCATTTGAAAGAGTTGCGTTGTTATAGCAATCGGAAACCGTCGTTCCAAAAGCCCAAGCAACAATTCCACCAACTCGACTGGTTGTTGCTGATGTTCCACTGATTGTTCCACTCAAAATTGCAACATTTTGTATGTAACCACCTTTAATTTTTCCAAAAAGTCCAGCATGAGCTGCTGTTACATTAATGTTTGAAATTCCATGACCTTGGCCGTCATAGAAATATGTGTAGTTTCCACTATTTCCACCAATAGGGGTAAATGATGAATCGTTTTGTAAATCGATGTCAACTGTTTGTCTAAAATAATAACCACTTAATGCCGCTGCATTTTCAGACAGTGTCATTAAGTTTGCTTTGCTTTCAATAAGGAAAGGACTGGCAGAAGTTCCTTCTCCACTAAATCCAGGAATGATTGTCCATGGGAAAGTGATTACTGTGCTTGTTCGTGTTGTTCCATCACTTGGAAGAGTTGTGCTGCTGTTCCATTCATAGTTTGTGGTTGTGATTTCAAAACGCGCTGTGTAGTCACCAACTGCTGATGCACTTATGTAACTTTTTGTAACAACAGTGTCTGCTTGTCCACTTTGGCAATTGTTAATTTCATTTCTGTAAGATGTGTCGTAATCTGGTGACACATTGCTGCCCGTGTAAATTGCATCTCTTGTTTTTAATGGCAATGTCAAAACTTTTTTGGTGATGTCAAAACGAGCGTAGGCATAACCATAGTAGTCATTTTGACCTTCAACTTGAACATAGTAAACACCAGCATTTGTGTAAGGTGATGATGTTGGGTTTGCTTTGTTTGAGTCAACATAGCACCATGTGTAATCTCCCTCATGAGTGGTTGAATTGTATGGATCTAAGTTAACCCATGCAGCAGCTTCATAACCTGGGTCTGTTGGTGGAACCATTTTAAGTTTCACTTCAGACACAGTAACGTTGTATGGGTCACCATTATACTGTCTGTAGATTTGCGCTGCATCATTGGCGTGCTCAAGATCTGCTTCATCATGCAAAGTGATAAACGCATCTTCAATGTTTTGAATTGATGTGTTGCCAATTTGATTTTGATAGTCAGCAAGGTTAAGCCTTTCAATTTCAAATGGAACAAAAAGCTCCCCTTCAAAATCAGAGCCTAAACCCACAACTTTGCGATAGTAAGTTCCTGCATGAACTGGCGCAGCATCCATTTCCGCAAATTCATTGTTTGCGTCTTTAACAAAAAACGCTTCTGCAACAACAAAGTTTGTGTTTTCAACAAGCAAAAAGTCTTGTTCATCAATGGTTACAACAACCTTTTGAACAGTTGGACTAAATGCTTCGTCATTAAACACTCTTGATGTTTCAGACAACAAAACATTAACGCTGTAGGCACTGCCACCTTCAGCAAGCGAACGCAAAACACCTTGATTGGTGTTTAGATCATCTGTCCACAAAATTGTGGTGTCGCTCAAGTTGCCACTTGTTTGTGTTTCAACTTGACCTGTTGTTGTTCTTTGCCCTGCAAAATTAAAGCCAAGCATTGCAACCACAACTGCTGCGATTGCAACTGGCAAGAAAAAGAACAATTTTAGAAAGTTTTTCTTAGACATTTTTTACCTCGATTTATTTTTCTGTTTCCTTGGTGGAAATATATTTGAATCACTGCCGCAAAGCAAATTCAAAATTGCCTTTCAAGAACTTTGGAGTTTTCACAACTGCAAAATTCTCAAAATTAAATTTTGTTTTTGCCAGCACCAATGTTTCAACCATTTTTTGAAATCAACCCCTTAAACGACAAAAAACACAAAAAGGCAAACGGAAAGTTTTTTTACCCTAAAGTGCTCGCGTAAAAGAAATTTAAAAAATCAAAAAATTAAGTTTTAGCACCAGTCGAACAATTTTTGTCCGGATTAGTCTCGTTTTTTGTATCTTACCCCACTAATGCTGCTTATATTATACCCCATTTTAGAAAAAAAGTATACTAAAATAAGACAAAAATCCCAAAATTTTTCAAAATTTTTTTTCGCCACTTTTTACCCCCAAAAAGCCCACATTTTAAGCCAAAAACATAGGAATTTAGATTGAATGATTTTCTGTTTTTTGAACAAAAATCCAAGCATATTTACCTCATTTTTTAAAAATTCGTGGTAAATTTTACCCTAAAAATAACTATTTTTAAAAGAAAACACCAAAAAAAGTTGCATTTTCTGCATTATTTTTAACACAAAACCCCAATTTTTTGTTTTTTTCATGTTTTTTTAACATTTTTTTGCTTTTTTTGCGTCAGTTTTTTGCAAAATACAAAAATTTTGGTTGTTTTTTAATGTTTTCACAAAAAATTAGCATGATTTTTAGTGATTTTCGCCAAAATGCGAAAAACATAACAAAAAACCGCACTTTTAATTAAAAAACATTGATTTTAACAAAAATGTGGTTTTGACAGTAAAACAGAAAATGTAATTTGTTTTCTTGATTCTTTTGTTTTTTCTTTGCTAAATTAAATTATGTTTCACGCAAAAACAAAAAAGAGAGCAAAAAACTCTCTTTTGTTTTGCACAGCAAAGTTTGTTTAAAACAAAACTTTTGCGTGTCATCAAATTTTAGCCAAGGTAAGCAAGGGCTGTTTTTAAAACATTTAGGTTAGCATTCATGATTGCAAAAAAACTTGCGCCGGCGTCAATGTCGGCTTGTCTTACTCCCTGAATTGAATTAAGCTCTAAAATGTTTTCAATGTTTTGTGTGGATGTGTTTTTTACTGAATTTGCAAGGTCATAGTTTCCGCCTTCCAAAATCAAAATTGTGTCAAGCCCTTGTTCATTGGCAAAATTTGCAAGGTCAGTTGTAAGTTTTAGGCTTGCACTGGTTTCAGCAGAACACCCAGAAAATGCTGCCATGTGATTTAAGTTCATGTCACGAACAAGATAAGCAAATGGAAAACGATCAGCAACAAGCAAACTTGCAGTTTTTCCTTGAGTTGATGCCTTTTGATTTGCTGAAGTTGAAAGGCTGTCATATTCTTGCTTTAAGCCTTCAAGTTTTTGATTGTAATTTGTTGCATTTTGTTGAAATAGGTTTGCTTCTTGCGCATTTACTTCAGAAAAAACTTCAGAAATTTTTGAAACAAACAATTTTGCATTTACAAGACTAAGCCAAACATGTTCGTCAAACTCATCTTCTTCACCATCTTCCAAAATTGCCATGTTTTCATCTTTTAAGATGTCTAGAAGATTTATTACAACCATGTTTTTGTTAACTCCACCTGCAGAAAGCAAAGTTTCAACAGCTTCCTCACTTTCTCCGCCACAAAAAATCAAAATGTCACAATTTTTAATTTTGTAAGTATCACTAAAATTTGGTGATGTTGAAAAATAACTGTGCAAATCACTTCCGTTTTTTACAATTAAATCAATGTCCATGTTGTTTGATCCTTTCGCTATTGCTCTAGCCCAATCATATTGAGGAAAGACCGTGCAAACAACATGAATTTTTCCATCATCTTGAGTTTTGCAAGCACTAAAACACACGCAAAAACCACAGGCAAAAAGCATTAAACACAAAACAGCCAGCAATTTTGTTAATTTCTTGGAAAATCTCACCATAATAACACTTCCTTTTGTTTTAATTTGCAAATTATTCTCAAATTGTAACACATTTTTGCTGTTTTGTCAATACAAATTGCAAAACTTTTGCAATTTTGGTTAGTTTTTCCACTTTTCCACACTTAAGCATAAAAAACAATTCACAAGATTCACAACAAAAATGTTTTTTGTAAAAAAACAAAATTTAAAACAACACAAACACAACACAACTTTTTTATTTTGAAAAAATTTGTTGCAAAAAATGAATTTTTATGTTAAAATAAGCGTGTTAATTTAATCTTATTAAATTTTTTAAAGCATGGACAGGTGGTCGAGTGGTTTAAGGCACACGCTTGGAAAGCGTGCGATGTGAAAGCATCCGTAGGTTCAAATCCTATCCTGTCCGCCAATGAAAGAAAAAGTTAAGTTTAGTTTGTTAATAGCAGTTTGCATTGTAGTTGGTTTGGCATTTAGCGTTTTTTCGATTGCCTATTTTTTGTTGTTGCATCACTATTCCGGAAAAAATGTTGATTACATTTGGCAAGAAACTGATGAATTTTGCATTGAAAACATAAAAACAGTTGAAAAAAATGCTGATGAGGATTTTGTTATTTTAAATCTTGCTGATGTGCAAATGTGTGACCTTGAAGACATTTTGCATTTTAACACCATAAAAGCTGAAATTGACTTTTTGATTAAAACCACAAAACCAAATTTGATAACCCTTTCTGGTGACCAAACTTGGAGCAATGAAAATTTGATTTGCTTAATGCTTTTGGTTAACCTTTTGGAAAGCTACAAAATTCCTTGGGCACCAGTGTTTGGAAATCACGATTATGGCAACGAAGGATGCACAGCTGTTGCTGGAAAAAATGTTTGTTGTGATATTTATGAAAGAGCTCCGCATTGCTTGTTTTCACGTGGACCAACAAACTTAAATTCTTTGGGCAACTATGTTTTTAATATCACCGAAAACGGCAAAATTTTGAAAACGGTTTTTATGCTTGACTCGGGCTATGAACAAAAAATTTCAAATGAACAAATTGCATGGCTAAAATGGAACGCAAATGGCATAAAAATTGCAAATGGCGGGGTTGCACCCGAAGGCATGTGCTTTTTGCACAAACCACTTCCAGAATTTAGAACTGCTTATGTTCACTATCTCTATGACTATGGTGATGTTACACAAATTAGCGAAGATGTTCAGGTTTTTTACAGCCTTAATGGCTCAGAGCAAAATGGTGCTTTTGATGCTTTAAAAACATGCAACGTTAAAGACATTGTTTGCGGACATCAACACGGCAACAATTTCACTTTAAGTTATCAAGATGTGCGCCTTACGTTTGCCCTTAAAACTGGCGAACTTGGTGGTTTTGTGCAAAACGAAGATGTTTACCTTAATGGCGCAACATTTTTTACAATTTCAAATTTACAAACAAGCGTTGCAAACCTAAGAGTTAACCCAAACCAATTTAAAATAAAATAAAATAAAATAAAAAAAGATTGGATAAAATCCAATCTTTTTTGTTTAGTTTGTAATTTTGTGGAATCCACCCAACAAAACCGCCATTCCGTTGTAGATGAATGCGTTAAGGTGACTTTCGCCATTTTCATCTTCTGGAATGTTGTCCATGTTTGGAGTTAGATCAATATGTGGAATCGAAAGAACAACATCTTCATAAACATAGTCTAGTGTGAAATCTCTAATCCAATCATTTGCTCCAAGCATTGCTAAGCTTCCGTTTTGAGTTTGTGTTAGGAATGATTTAAGTTCACCAGCATCAAGAGTTCCCATTGTTTGAGCAATAAACAAAATAAATTGTTGCGCTGCGGCCGTAAGACTTTCATCAGTAAATGCTCCTGCGGCTTCCAACATTTCTTCTGTTAGTTGTTCTGCCGCAAAAGCCTTTGCTGCGTTTTGAACACCTTCCGTTTCAATATATTCTTTAGCTTCTTGTTCTGCTTGTTCTTCAGTTTTGCCGCCGTCAATCAATTCTTGTTTTTTTGTTGCTTTTACTTGATCTAAATAAGCTTCTTTAATTGGTTTTCTTTGATTTGCAATCACAAGTTCTTTAACTTTTGCTTTTCCTTCTGGTGTTGCGATGTCAAAGTAAGATGCAAGAGCTGGACCAACTCTACCTAAAATTCCCTGTATTTTTGATTGTGTGGACGCATCAAGACAAGGATGAGTTTCTGCATTTTCGTCATAGTCATAGTAGAATTTTCCCCGAACAGCAGAACTGCCCAAACTTGTTGTGTCATCTTTAAAAAGTGCAATAAGGTTAAGACATTGATGTCCTTCAATTTCTTTTAGATAGGTGTAA
Organism: uncultured Clostridia bacterium; assembly: GCA_947168085.1. GTDB lineage: Bacteria > Bacillota > Clostridia > Christensenellales > UBA1242 > UBA7584. Next base: position 42,976 of record CAMVKM010000001.1, read on the forward strand.
GAATCTGCTGCACCTGTTACTGGAGCACTATAAAGTTGCGCCATTGTAACAATTGTCAAAGCTAGCATTTGTGCCATTGAAGGAGCGCCTGGATTTTCTGCGTCACGACCAAATGAACCAAACCATGGTTCACCACCATAAACATAACTTTCAAGTGTTGAACCTTTTTCATAAACAAAGATTGGGCGACCTTTGTTTTCCATGCCAGCGTAAGACTGATTTGATTTTCCGTGGTCACAAATCATAACCGGACCACCACAACCAATCATAATGCTGTCTTCAATTTCAACTTTTCCTGTGCTTTGGAAGTAAAGAAGTGTGTTGTAGTTGTCAAATGCTGCAACATTTTTAAATTTTGCCATTGTAACAAGATCTGCTTCATCTTGTGTGAGGTCAACATTTTCATCCATTCCCCTAATCATGTAGGTTATGTAAAAACTTTGACTGAAATCGTTTACAAATTCAGAAATAATGTTACGGTTTTTAAAACCTATTAGTCCACCAGAAAATGATGTGTCTTCTGATTTTTGTGAGTTTCCAAAGAACGCTGTGTTTTGAATAACACATTTTGCTGTTGTATCTAAAGCTTTTGTTGTGTCGGTTGGATATGCTGGATCTGGAATTCTTTGAACCATTGCCTCACATCCAAACAAACTTGAAAGTCCCAAAATTGGGTCAGCACCTTGTTGTGGAACTGGAGATGTGTCTTCACTAACCATTAAAGGAAGTCCGTGAATGTAATCACCTGTTTGTTCATTATATTTTAAACTGATGTCAATGTTAAAGTAGTTTCCTTCAAAAACAAAGGTTTCGTCTTCATTAACTGCACGACGATAAATAATTCCAAATTTTGCTTCATCACTGTTGTCATTTAAATCTGAAGCGTTGTGTCCATAACCAATATCCCAGTTTTTAAGGTGCCCTTTTGTGCCAGGCTTGCCTTCATCACCCCAAATGTGTGATGCTGGAATGTCACTTGTTGTAAGTGTTAAGTTTTTGTGCAAAATAAGTTTGTTTGCTGAAACATTCAAAAGTCCGTGTTCTGTTTTAAAGTTTGTCCATTTTCCACCAGAGTTAACGTTATCAAAAACTGAAAGCTGTGCCGCATTTTGAATGTTGTAACCATTTGTAACAAAAACTTGTGCACTAGCCGAGAAAGAACCACTTGAAATTGTTATTCTAAATTCATTGTCTTCAGCTGCTTTAGTGAATTGAAATTCGTGAGTGTAGTTGTTAAAAGAAACAAGTGTTTGATCATTTGTTACATCAACAAAGTTTTCACCAACTTTTTGTTCAACTTTCACGGTTGCAACAAATTGTGTTGTTTGTGTTGTTCTGCCGGTGCTTCTGTCATAACCAGAAACAATTGGAAGATAGAAATATGAGTTGTCTGTTCCAACATAATATTTTGCATTTTCTGTAACCATAAAACCTTTGTGTCCATTACTTCCGGTTTTGTCAAAAGTGTTTTGGTTTGTTTTGTTTGTTTCAAAATCAGAGTAGTTTGTGTCTTGATACATTGCTGAAACCCTAACATCACTAACAACTCTAACAACCACTGGATCAGATGTTACATTTCCAAGTGTTGCTGTAAGGTTTTTCTCTCCAACTGTGCTTGTGTCAATGTCACTAAACTCAAGGTTTGGTTCACTTGATTTTAAAAGAATTTTTGTTAGTGGGTCGCCGTCAAGGTCATTACCCTCGTAAGTTGCAACAACTTTTACATTTGCTGTGCTGTATGATGAGTTTAAGTTTACTTGTTTTACAACTGTTTCTTCATCAATTTCAAGACTTAAAACATCCCCAAAAACTTTGATGATTTGTTCACTGTAAACTGAGCCGTCTTGTATTGACTCAAAAACAACTCTCTGTTCACCAGGAGAACTTATGCCAAGCCCTGTAACTATGTAGCCATCAACATCATCTTTGTCTTTTGTTAAAACAATCATTTCACCATCAGCTCTTTCCCCTGTTACAACAACACGAGAAAAATCAATTTCGGTGTTTGCTTTAATTTCTGTTGGAAAATTAGAAACACTAACGATATTTACAATTTTGTTTTCAAAAACATAAACTTTTGCTGTTGTTGAAACACCAGAGTAGCTAACAACAAGTTCACGATATTCTTTTCCATCTGGATCGAACTTTTGTTCATCCTTTTTAAAGTTGATTGTTAAACTTGATGTGGCAACATCAATTTGATAATCTTCAGTGGCAATGTACTCATAACTTGCAACAGCAACTATGTGCGAAGTGTCATAAGTGTCAAGTTCGTCTTCCAAAATCTTTGATTTAAAACTGTCTGCTCTTAAATCGAGTGATTTTAGGTTACCATAAACTTTTACTTTAACAACTGGAGTTGTAAAAAGTTTTCCATCAACAGTTATGCTTGCGGAAAGATCTGTTTCACCCAAAGTTGAGGTGTTTATTTGAGAAAAAGTGAATTCTCCGTCAAGTTTTGCATCTGCCTTTTTAACATATTTGGCATAAACCTCAATGTTTGATGTGTCATAATTGCTGTCTTTTACTACAGCTGTGGCATAAGTGCCATCTTTTATGTAAATGCTTTGAATTGCGTCGTCACTTGGATTTTCACCACAAGCTGTGAAAACTGCCATAAACAAACACAAAAACAAAAAAGCAAAAATTGAGCTTAGGCTCTTTGTTTTGGACATAAAAATTTCTCCTTTGTTCTTTGTTTAGTTTTTGCTAAACTTGTAAAAGTATACCACAAAAAAAATGTTTGCGCAACCAAATTACGCAAACATTTTAAACATTATCTTTCAAAGTTTATCACTGTTATCCAAACAACTGCAGAAGATCCATTTCTTGAACTGTTTTCTGGTGAAATAGTAAGTTTAAACGCAAAAAGTTCAGCCTCTTCACTTGTTCCAGGATCATTTATCACCAGTTGCCCGCGGTCAAATGACACCACACCGCTTTCCTGAAAATGCTTCATGTTGTCATCGGGAATAAATTTTATTTTTTCTTCAGTTGACGCAACATCTCCACTCATGTATTTTACATGTGGCAAAATGGTAAGTGGCAAATACTTGTCACCTTCATAAACAAGGTGTTCATCATAAAAGTAAATTTGAAGTTCATATTCGTTGTTTGCTCCTGGTTCGGTTTTTTCTTTCTCAAAAATGTCAAACATTTCAGTTTTTTCCGCTTCAATTTTAACCGTTATTTCATCAACATATTTAACTTTGTCCACCACTTTCACAGAAAGGCCAAAAAAGCCTACCCAAAAAATAGACACTAAGTAAAGTATTACAATAATGGCAATTGTCGTTTTACTCATAATTATTTTTCCTTGTAATAAATTTTTATTCTTCTAATTAAAAACATTATTCTAACAACGGCAAACAAAAGGCCAATGAAAAATATTTTTACAAAAGTTGTTTGAATGTTTTCGCCCATAAAAAAGTAAGCCACAAAAGTAAAAAGCACCGACACAACAAAGCCTAAAATGATTGACTTTGATTCGTTTGGATTTTTTAATTGTTTTCCTGATGTTTGATAAAGCCTGTTTTGTGGATTCATAAGGTCAAATTCAAGGCTCCAACAAGCATGGGCAATATACACAAAAAACATTGCAAAAAACAAAAGTGTTGCCTGACCTGCCGTGATGCCTGCATAGGCTCTTAAAATTAATGCACACGCCAAAATACTAATCGAAAAAACGCAAATTTGAAAAATTGGTTTTGCAAGCAAAATTTTTGCTGGATTGGTTGGCATTGTTTTAGTTAAATAACCCGAATTGCCTTCTTTGCTAAACAAACTTGCAAAGTTTGACGAACTGGACAGCATTAAAAGCATTATGATTAAAATGTTAAACACAAGTGCCATAATTTGCCCTGAAAGCCTTTTGTCCATTGACGCAAAAATTTGGTTTTGAAGGAGTATTAAAATTGGAGTTATTACAGCCATGGCCAAAATTCCATAAAACAAATTTGATGTTCTAAAAATTTGTTTTGTTTCTCCCCAAGCAACCGACACAAATGTTGGTTTTTTTCTGTTTTTCTTGTTTTTTATGTTAACTTTTCTTTTATATTCAAATGGTGTGCTTGCCATTTTTAAAAACAAAGGTTTTGCCAAAAGATTAATTAAAACTAAACACAACACAATTGTTCCAACCAGCACAGCAAAAACAACAAAGTTTTGCAAATTTATTGGAATGAAATTTGAGTTTGAGTAAGATGTTCCAACCATAAACTGAATCAAAAAGTCAAAAGGAGCAAAAATTGAAGCAAATGCCGCCAAAAAGTCTTGAATGTTCCAGAAAATTTGTCCCCAATCTCTAACAAGATCGATGTCCGTTGGTATTGCCAAAATAAGTTTCACAACCCCGTAGGCAACTGCAGCAATCATTGCCGCCAGCACAACAAATTCAAGCCCCCTGTGTTGTTTGAACGCAATTGAAACAAACATGGATGGAATAGACAGAAATCCACTTAAAACCACCATAAAAAGTGTTATGAAAGCAACAATAAACACAATCCACAAAAAGTAAACAAATGGTAGACCCATAATAAGCCCATAGGCAATCATCATCGGAAGCATAAACGAACAGTTTTTAATAAGTTCGTAAACATAGCACACAACCATTTTAGACAAAAATATTGTGCTGTTTTTAACGGGCATTGTTAAAAGAACTGGGTTGTCTTTTGAAAAGTAAAGTGTTGATGTTACATTTGTTAAACAAGACACAAACGAAAGTAGCAGCATCAGTGTCATCAAAATTAAAAACACTCTAAAGTTAAAAACTTGAATAAATGAAAAGATACAAAACTTAACAGCCAGCAAAAACAAAACATAAATTACTGCAGTAACAGCCACAACGCCCACAATTATCCAAATAATTTTAAAAATTGTTTTCTTTTTTCTGGTTTTAAAAGACAAATCCATCTTGTCTTTAAGTTGCATACAAACAAGCGGATACAACTGAGTTTTTAGAAAAATCCAAAGCTTTAAAAAGAAGTTTTTAAAACCCTTACTCATTTTAACAAAAAACCCATTCTTTGTTTTTTGTTGTTCCATCACTCACGCCCCTTTTTGTTTTTTGTTTGTTTTGTTTTTTTGTTTTTAGGAGCTGATTTTTCTGTTTTTACAACTTCTGCATCATTGTTTTTGTCGTCGTTACCCTCAGAATCCACTTCATTTTGTGTTACATCTGCTTGTTCAATCGTTTGCATATAAAAATCTTCAAGCGACTTTCCAGATTCTTCAATTTCTTTAACACTTGTTGTAAGCAAAATGTTTCCCTTTTTGATGATTGCAATGCGGTCACAAATGCGTTCAACAACATCAATAATGTGACTTGAAAAGAACACAATGTTTCCATTTTTCGCATGTTGTTTCATTGTTTCTTTTACTTGAAAAATGCTGTTTGGGTCAAGCCCAGTTAAGGGTTCATCCAAAATCCAAACTTTTGGATTGTGCACAAGTGCAGCCATAATTGCAATTTTTTGTTTCATTCCATGAGAATATGTTTTTATTTGATTGTCAAAAGCACCCACAAGTTCAAATTTTTCAACCAAATCATCAATCACTTTTGTTCTGTCTTGCTTTGAAACGCCATAAAGGTCGGCAATGTAGTTAATGTATTCTCTGCCAGTAAGTTTTTCATACAAAGCATAGTGGTCTGGAACAAATCCAATTTGCCTTTTTGCTTCAACACTTTGAGTTTTTGTGTCAAATCCACAAACTTCAATTTTTCCGCTTGTGTGAGGTTGAATTCCAACAATACTTTTTATGATTGTCGATTTTCCTGCACCGTTTGGGCCCAAAAATCCAAAAATTTCACCACCATGCACTTCAAGGTTTGCATCTTTTACTGCAAACACTTTGCTTGAACCATAGCGTTTGGACATGTTTTCCAAAATAAGTTTGTTTTTATTTTCTGGTGTCATAGGTTCTTTTTTACTCCTTCCATTAAGTTTTTCAGTTAAGGCAAGTTCATCTTGTTTTATAATTTGTGTGCGTTTTTTCATGTCTGCCCAGCCATCTGTTATTGCATAAGCTTGTTCATACAAAAACCAAACACCAAGCCCAAGCAACACATAAACCAAGAAAAACAGCACTTGATAAACAGGATAAAACGTCAGCGTTACTCCACTTATGGTAAAACTAAATGTTATGTCTCTAAGCCTTTCAGCCCACGTTCCAAGTTTGTCAGCAACAAAATCACTGTTGATAAAGAAAAAGTCGGTTGATCTGCTTACAAGTCCAGCATTATAAAGCCCCGTAAACAGCGCGTTTAAAATTAACACTAAAACAAAGTAACCTAAAAATCCCAGCATTGAGTAAACAAATTGTTTGAGTTTTGGTTTGCCAAACATTTGAAGTGACACAAACAAAATTGGCATAAAAAACGCAATGTAGTGATTGATGTAAAACATAACAAGGCTAGATTCAAAAATGTTGTAACCATCACCATAGTTTGGCATAATCATTGCCAAAAAGGCCCCCAAAACATTGATGAAATATGTGAAGTAGAAAAACCTTTTCATGTTAAATATAAGCACAAGCGGCATGATGTACATTGCAGTGTTACACAGATGAAGTGGCCACAAAGTTGGATCCATAAAAGTGTCGATTCGTCTTGTTGTTGAAAATGAAATCAATGTTCCAAGACAGATAAAAAGCAGCATAAACTTTCGTTCAAAAAAGTTTTTGTTTCTTAAAGCATAGTGTAGTGCCACTGGAATTAGCAAAGCAAGATAAAGAATCATTCGGTGTGTGATTGTAAAGTTTTTTGCTTTGTAAATTTGATGTGATTCCCCAAAAAGCCCCTGAAAAAAATATGGTGGCATGGTTGAGAGAAAAATTGCAATCACCGCAAAAATTTCAAACCAATAGTTTTTAAAGAATTTTCCAATCAAAACAAAAATTTGCTTAATGTAAAACCATGTTGCACCCCAAAATGATTTTTGTCCAACATATTTTTTCCAAAGTTTTGGTTTGTCTTGTTTTTGTTTGTTTTTTGAAAACAAGTTTTTCCAATCGGTTGTTGTGATTAAAACAAACAAACTGTAGCCCAAAGCAAAACCAATTTCTAGTGCAAACAAAATTCCTTTTGCGTGCAACACATTGGCCATGCCCTCGCCCAAAATTGCGTCTAAACCAAGCCACAAACAAGCAGTGTTAAAAATTGCAGCCGGAAGACTAATGAATTTTGCATAATTTTTAAGTCTTTTTAAATCAAAAAATCCATAAAGCATTAAAACAATTGCGCCGGCAAGGCCCGTCCACATCAAAAGAAGCATCAAAACATAGGAAGCATTTGTGCCTTGACTCACAAGATTTTGAACATAGTCTTCTGAAAACATAAATCTAACAGCAAACAGTGCTGCCATTATTAACGACAATGTTTTTGTAAGGCTCCATTTTTTTTGTTGTCCATTTTCAATGTTTTTTGACTTTGATTTTTTAAAAATCAAAAAACTTACCCCAAAAGTAAGCAAACAAGAAAGAGCCAAAAAAACATAGTACAAATAAAGCATATCAAACTCCCATGAAAAACACTTTGTTTACATTTTACCCTATTTTTTTAAAAAAAGCAAACATTTTAACTAACAATACCCAAAAAACAATATCAAAATTTAAAAAAACAGCACAATTTTAAAGAAAATAAATTATTTTTTTAAAAAAATTTGTTTTTTTGGTGTTATTTTTTAATTTTTTTCAATTTTTTCACTTAAATTTTTACAAATAACAAATTTGTTTTTCATAAACTTGTTTTTTAAAAATGTTTGTGTTATAATAAAAAACAAATTAAGGAGAAAAACTTATGAGAAAAATAGTTTACTGTGACGGTGTAAAAATTTTGTATAACAAAAACAAATTAAACAAAGGAACTTACTGTGAGTTTGGAATTAACACTGGCTCCTACTGTGATGACATTTGGGGGCAAGCGCACTACATGGAACATTTGTTTTTTAGTGAAACACCAACATTAAGTCATGAAACAATTCAAAGATACTCTGAAATTCATCATCTTAATGCTTTCACAAGTTTCAATAATGTAAGAATTAGTTTTGACCAAAGTTCTTCACAAATTGAAGAGTGTTTTAAAATTTGTTCAGACATGATGTTTAACTCAATCATAAATGAAAAGTTTTTGGAAAAAGAGCGAAACATTATTCACAACGAAATCAGTCAAAGACTTTCAAGAAACAAAAAAACAATTTTAGAACTCTCTTTTAGTGAAAAGCTTTATCAAAGCCCACAGTTTGGAACAATTGCTTGTGGCACACATGAATCACTAGACAAAATAACAGTTAAAGATTTGCAAGAATTTAGAGAAAAATGGTTTTGCAAAGAAAATTTTTCAGTGCTTATTTCAACCAACAAAAGTTTGCGAGCGGTAAAAAAACTCGTTAAAAAATATATCACAAAAAACCTAAAATCAAACAAAAACTTTGAAGAAAAAACAACAAGAAACATTGTTTTAAAAGCACCAAACTTTTTAGATGTTATAAAAAAAGAAACAGAAACAAACAGTTCTTTAAAAATTTGTTTTGTAAATCAAGAAAAACCACAAAACCCAACAGAAAAATTAAAATTCAATCAACTTCAAAATTACGCATCAACAATGCTTTTTAGGCATCTTTTTAGAAATGTTAGAGAAAAAAAATCCTATATTTACAGCATAAGCAAAACTTCAGTAAACACAAAATTTCAAAAAATTTTTGGCGTGAGTTTTGATGTTGAAAACAAAGACATAATTGCATGCATCAAAGAAATTGCAAACACAATAAAAGATTTGCTTGAAACTGGTTTTTCGCAAAAAGAATTTGATGATTATGTGAAAGAAGAAAAACTAATAGAAGACCTTACAGTTCCACACCCAGGAAAAGCCCTTGAAACAATGGATGACCAAGCAACAGTTTATGGATTTTTTTGGAAGCAAAAACAAGTAGACAAACTTTTCTTTTCACACACACTTGAAGAACTCAACAACTTTTTCCGCAAAAATTTTGTTTCTAACTGCATGTATGTTTCCATTTTAACCAATGCAGACAAAAAAGAAATTCCAACATTAAAACAAATTGAAAAAATTTTTGAAACAAAAAAAGACTGATTTTTTCAGTCTTTTTTTGTTTATTAATCACCAAGATCAATGTAAACAGCAACATTAACAATAATGTTTAAATTTTGTCCATTGATTGTTTGAGTAAATGTTCCTGTAACATGAGCAACTGGCTCGTCTGGATTAAAGCTTGGGTCATCTACATTTGCAGGAATAAAGTTTTCAAAGTTTTCATCTGTGATTTCAAGAACAAGTTTTTGCTCTGTTTCTGTGTTTTCATATGTTTGATAAGATCCATTAACATAGTAAAGACCTAAAACAACACCATCATCAAGAGTCCAAACTCTTTCCCCTGTTTGAGCATCTGTTTCTGCAACAATGTAAACATCTGTTATGATGTTTGCAGAAAGCACTGGGTTGTTTTCAGCATCCCAAACATAAGTCATAACTTTTGTGCTTTGTCCTTTGAATGTGATTGTAACTTCTTGGAAGCCAAGCACAGTTTTGTCAAAGCCAGTAATTTGAATTAATGGGTTAAGTTGTGGAACGTCAGTTGTGCTAACATTAAGTGGAATTTCGTTTGAGTCATATTCCATCATTCCAAAACCAGATTGAACTGTTCTGTAAGTGATGTAACCATCAGCGTAGAATTCTGTTCCTTTTTCAATGTAAAGAACACTGTCTTCCAAATATTGTCCATAGCTAATGCTTGTTGGTTTGTTAAGTGGCATGTCATATTTGTCAGCATAAACATAAATTGAATATGTTTTTGTTACTTCTTCATCTTTTGCATTTTCAAATGTAAGTGTAACAGTTTGAAGTCCAACTTCGCTTAAATCAAGTCCAACAATGTTTTTAAGCTCTGCTGCTGGAATATAAGAAGATTGTGATCCATCATCAGTCAAGAAAAGCATTCCAATTGCTGGTTTGTAAGCATAAGTTTCATCTTCCAAAAATTCTTCAACGCCTTCTGCTGTTGAAAGATCAAATTGATCTGTTTGAAGCATTGCAAAATCACTTACATAATTTGGTTTTGGCGCTTCAATTCCAAACATTTTATACTCAATTGCTTCAGCGGCAAATTGAGCTTCAACCAATTCTTTTTCTGTGTAAGTTTTGATTGTGTCGTTTGCTTTAAATGGTTTTGCTGCTGTTTGAAGAAGAATTGGATTATCATCCATCATTCCAAACAAAACTGCTCCATTAAATTTTTTGATTTCCATCATTCCAAAAGCAAGATATTGATTGTAAATTGCCATTTCTGGGTTTGTTTTGTCCCAAGTTTCTGATTTCACAAGTTTTCCATATTTGTAGGCTTGCTGAGAAAGTGAAAAGAATTGTCCTGTTTGAATGTTTCCATTTTTGTCAAACACAATGTTTCCAGTGATTGTCATCACATTTCTTTCAGCTTTTCCAAGGTAATCTGTTGCATTAGTCATTTCAAAAAAGCCATTTGTGTAATACTTGAGTTCATAGCTTAATTCTGAAGAAACTTCATCATCATCATACTCTGCAAAACTTGCTGTGTAAACGTTTTCAAGAGTTCCTGGCTTGTCTGGTGCTTCGTTACAAGCGCTCATAAAAATTCCAACACTTGCCAAAAGCACAATGCTAAAAAATCCAACAAGCAAACTCTTTAAACTAAATGTTTTTGTTTTGTTCATTTTTTTCTCCTTTACAAAATTTTTGTGATTTTTTTTAGTGTCCAAAAATTTAATGCTCTCACGATTATTATTATATCACAAATCAAAATTTTTTGTCATGTTTTTTACATAAGTTTTTTAAAATTTTTTAAAAATTTTTTAAATACTTAAAAAGTTGAAAACTTTTTGCTCACACTCCACAAAAAATTGTTTTAAATTGATGTAAATTATTTAAAAGGAAAAATAAAAAAAATTGCAGATTTTTTCTGCAATTTTTTGTTTTTAAAAAGTTTTCAAAATTAATAACAAGTGAGTAAGAGTAATTTTTTAAGCCAATAAACTAGCTAGCAACTCTTCCAACAATTGTGTTGTTGATGTTTTGTCCTGATTTCGCAGAACTTGAAGTGTTATTTCCAGTTACAACAACACTAGCATCTGCAGTTGTTCCTGTTGTGTCAACTGTTTCCCAAGTGCAACCAATAACTTGGCCAGCATCTCTATCTGCATTAACTGTTGAATCTGTAGCTGAACAGTTTGTCACAAATGAAGCTGAATAGATGTTTGTGTAATCACCAGAAATATATCCTATTAAAGCACCTGCTTTATCTCCACTTTCATCATCATTTGCAAACACACAACTAACGTCAACATTAATTACAGAACAGTTGTTAATTGTTGAGTGAGAAACAAATCCAGCAAGAGCTCCAACCCAATGATTACCAACAACTACTGCACCATCTATATTCAAATTTTGAATTACTCCACAAACCACTTGACCAAACAAGCCAACTCCAGCAGAGGCACCTTCATGCTCTCCTCCAAGAGTGAAGTTTGTAATTTTCAAGTTTGAAATTGTATGGTTTAAACCATCAAATGTTCCCATAAATTTAGGTCCTGTAATTCCTTGAGTTATGTTACCATTATCACATGTTCCATAACCAATTGGAACCCATTCCTGATTGTTTAGATTAATGTCTGCATCAAGTTTAACAACTTTTCCTTCAAAACTTGTTCCACCATTTACTGCATCTCTAATTGCTTCAAGTCCAGCAAGTGAGTTAATGTGCATTGTTGTTGCTGTGTCATAAGCGCTTGCAAGACTTGCTGCTGTGTTAACATAAGCAACAACTTCGTATTGCGTGTTGTTTGTTATGGTTGGAACTCCACCAGGATAATCTGCATCCAAATCCCAAACGATTTCATCACCTGCATTGATGTTAAGTGTTCTTTTTCCAATCTTTCCTGAAATTGTTCCTGTTGCATTAATTACAACATCTTCGCCAATTGTTGTGTTTCCGCTTCTTGCCAAAATTCCAATTCCGTCGGTAATGTTAAATGTTCCGCCGTTGATTATAATTGTGTCGTTGTTTGCAACACAAACACCACATGCAATATAGCCTGTTGATGTTATACTACCATTAAATGTTCCATCATTGATTGTAATTGTGTTTCCACCATAATCTGCACCACCACTTGTGCCAACAACAAAGTTGTCTGTTGACGCAAATGTTCCACCATTAATTATAACCTCTGAGTTTGTGTAAGGAACAATACAAGTTTCTACAGCTTCAATTTGTGCATTATTAACAACTAATGTTGCATCTTCAACCACCATAATTCCAGTTTTCCCTGCTGTTCTTTCAATATAATGCCCACCATTAAGTGTTACAGTTGCATATCTAATATAGAAAATGTTTCCAATTGAAGCATCAATTGTTCCATTTGCAATTACAACATCAATGCTGTTATTTTCTGTTCCATGAATCCAAAGAGCATCCTCTGAACATGTTGATGTAAATGTGTGTCCATTAAGGTCAAGAGTTAGTGAACGTGAAACATCCATTCCATCGGCTCCAGAAGTAATTGAAATGTCTGCGCCAAGTTGAACAATGTCAACACTTGTGTCTGCAAGTGCTGCAGTGAGTTCTGCTTCAGTTGTAACCAAAGCTGAATCCAAAACAAATGTTACATCAATGTATTCATAATATTGAACGCCGCCAGTCATTTCTGTTGGGATTGGGAATTTAATGTAAACACTTGCCTTTCCGTTTGCAACAGCAAGTTGCAAGTTTTGATTTTCAACAACAATTTTGTCTTGTCTTGCTGCTGTGCTATACATAAAGTCTTCAAATTGACTTGAAAAATCTGTAAAGCTTGCAACATCACTTGTCACTGCTTCCATTCCGTTTGGAAGGTAGATTGTAAGTTTTACTAAGTCTCCAATTGCATATGGAAGTTCAGTTTCTTCTGTAGTAACAGTAAAGCTGTAGTTGTCTTTTGAGTCCACTTTTTCATAGTCATCTGCAAGTGTCATGGCAACTGCATTTGTTTCTTGTTCGCCTGTGCTGTAGGCCATGTCAAACACGTTTGCCAAAATGGCGAATGCCCCGCCAGTTACTGCGCCAACATAGTTTGTTGTTTCTGCAATTGTAATTTTAAACCAGTAGTTTGCAAACATGAGTTCGTTTCCTAGGTTAAATGCCCAAACATTAGCAAGTTCTTGTGGTGCAAGACTAACTGTTTGCCAGCCAAATCTTTGTTTAACATCTTCAGAAACGTCTGGGTCATTCATAAGAGCATCAACATCGGTGTAGGATGTTTGTGGATCTCCACCAAGATATTTTTCTGCAATTTGAATTGTTGCTTCGCTGTTTCCAACAGTTGCAAGATATTGAATTACAGCATTACTTTGCCATGCAAAGTTTGTTGTTCCGCTAATTTCAATGTTGTTTGTTGTTGCTTTTGTAATTGACCAGTTAAACACAACAGAGCTTTCGCCAGCCCATTCACAGTTGTTTGTGTTTGCAATTTCGTAGGTTAATTGGTAGGCTCCAACAGTTGTTGCTTGTTGATCACCAGTAACACTAAACCATGCTGGTTGTTGACCATAAAGATTAACTTCAGGTCCTTGTTCTTCACCTGTGTAAACAAAGCTTGTTTCTCCACTGATTGTTGGTTTTGTAAGTGTTCGTTTTCCAATTGTCCACTGAGCTGTTTGATTTGTTGAAACTGGTGTTTCCAAATCCCAAGCATAGTTGTCTGTGTCAATCAAAGCAAAAATCATGTTAAATGTTCCAGCGTCTGTTGATGAAAGTATTGAACCTTCTGCAACTGTGCTCATTTTGTTAACATCAAAACCAGTCCATTCTGGTGTTTGTTGTGTGCCATCATAGGTAAGTGCTTTGTTTTGAACAGGAACTGCAACTTTTGCAACTGCAATTGTCCAAGCATCTTCAATTGTTTTTGTTAAAATTGGTGTGCTTTCATTAAATCCAAAGCAGTAGTTGTCTGTTGCTGTGAGAACAATGTCATAACTTCCTGCATTTGTTTCTGAAGCTTCTGCAATTGTGTATTGTCCTGGTGTGTAGTCCCAAGTTGGTGATTGTGCTTGACCTGTGTAAGTTAATGTTTCGCTTTGAACAGGGTCAGCATTTGTAACAACTTTTCTTGTGATTGTAAGAGTTAATGTAACGCTTTGAGCGTCGCCACTAAACTCATAGTTTGCCTTTGGTGTTAATGTGATTGTGTAAACGCCTGCATTTGTTGCACTCCATGTTCCACCATTAAATGATGAACCAGTTGTTGGTGTGCCTGCGTTCATTTTGTCACCATCAAAGTTTTTGATTGTGATTGCTTGACCAATTTCGTCAAATTCAACAGAAAGTGTTGTTTCGTCGTTTGTAAAGCTTGGTGCTGTGATTGCAACTTTTGCAACAGTAAATGGCAAGAAGTCACTTGTAACAGCGTTGTAGTTTGTGCTTTGAGCAATTGTGATTTTTGCATAGTATGCTCCTGCATTCACAATTTCTTCAAGCGCTAAAGGTGTGCCTTCGTTTGTATCATAGAAAGCATAAGAAATTGCACCAGTTGTGCTGATTGCTCCAACAAAGGTTGAATTTTCAAGTCCGCTAATTAAGTTTTCACCAGTGTAGGTTGCGGCTGCTGCGCTTGGTGTAAATTCATGAATTTCGTTGTTCAAACGAGTGATTTGCCACTCAATTGATTTTTGTGTTGTTGTGTGGTCTGTCCACTCATAGTTTGCTTTGTCAATCAAATCAATGTAAACTGTGTAGTTTCCAGCGTTTGTTTGTTCTTGATAATTTGTTACATCAACAATTGTTGAATCATAAGTTGAAAGTGTGATGTTTTGTGGGTTTCCGTTGTAAGGGAAACTTGTTTGACTTGTTGCTGTAACCAAAGCAACTTGTGCTTTTGAAATTGTAAAGCCAAGTTCTGTTTCAAGAGCGTTGTAGCTTTCTGTTCCTGCAATAGAAACAACAACAACATAGTTTTCCACATTTACAGGTGCTTGAGCTAAAGGATCACCAATTTTTGTGTAGGTTTGTGTTTGAACATCATACATTGCATTATAATACGTGTATGTGCGCGCGTCTCCACCAAACACTGCAGTTCCTGCTGTTACTGTTACTGCCGTGCCATCATAGATTTTTGATGTTGCTGTTGGCTCAGTTGTCCAACTGTTGTTTGCTTTAACAATTTGGAAAAGAATTTCTTCTTCAAGTCCATCATAATCAGCTGTTTCTGCAACTGTAAACACTGCTTTGTAGTGTCCAACTGCTGTTGGTAAATCACTTAACAATGTTTCGTAGCTCCAAGTTTGTGATTGCTCGTTGTAAGTTCCTTCATAAAGTGAAACTGTTGGCTCACCCTCAGCAGCATAAAGTGCTTCTCCACGAACAAGACCGTAAGCCTCTTCTGTTGCTTGTGTTCCGTAAACAATTTCTGCATTAATGCTTGGCTGTGTTCTCCACTCATTGTCTTGAGTTGTTTTTTCAATTTGCATTTCAAATGAAATTGAAACAGTTGATGGCTCTTCACCTTCTTGATGTGCCCAAACATAGTTTGTGATTCCTGTTGGGTTGTTAAGTTTGATTTCAACTTTGTAGAATGCTGCTTTTTTTGCAGACAAAACAAGTTTTGATGCAGCATTATTTGCTGGAACAACAGTTCCTGTCATGTCTTGTGTTGGTGCATATTCAGCATCTTGTGTTGCTTTTGCAAAAACTGCGTAGGTTAATGCTTCTTCATCAAAGCCCAAAACATCAAATGTTTTTTCTTTGCCATCATATGGTTTTACTGCTGTTGTTTCATCA
>CAMVKM010000002.1 GCA_947168085.1 uncultured Clostridia bacterium
ATTGATAGTTTGCTGTTGGCGTAAAGGTTGCAATGTATGTCCCAGCATTTGTTCCACTAACCTGTCCTGAAACTGTTAGTTTGGTTGTGTCATAAGCAGTCCATGAAACATTTTGTAAATTGCTGTTAAAAGTTAGTGTTCCGCTTTGGCTTGGCAATGCACTTGCATCAATATTTTGTTTTGCAATGGTCCAGTCAAAAATTAGTGTATCAGTTGTGCCATCGCTCCACTTGTAGTTTGCTTTTGGCGAAATTGAAAAAGAATAACTTCCTGCATTTGTTGCGCTTTGAGTTCCAACAATTTCCATAGTGCTACTGTCAAAACCAGTGATTGTTGGTGCTTGAACTGATCCATTAAAGGTTAAATTTGCACTCATTGTTGGTTTTGTTAGGTTTGCTTTGTTTATCGTCCAACTAAGGGTTATTGGAGCAGTTGTGCCATCACTCCATTTTAAATTGCTTGTGCTGTTTAAATTTATGGTTATTGTGTAAATTCCTGCATCTATTGCTTTTTCAATTCCATCAATTTCCATTGTGCTACGATTAAAATTATCAAGTTCCAAAATTTGCAAACTTCCATCATAGGTGTATGTTTTATTTTGTAAAACATTGTTAACAGTTTCCTGTGTTAATGTTGGTTTTGTTTGTTGAAAAACAAGCACAGGAAATTCATTTTGTGGAAAATACCAATTTGCTGTAGTAAACGAACTTGGCAATCCACCCGGCCTTGTTCCTGTTGCGGTTGAAATCATTTGAGCCCTTGTTAAAAGTTTTGAAGCATTACTTGTGTTTGTGTAAGTTGTGTTAGTTACACCACTCACTGCTCCACCAAACACATTTTCTGCACAAACATCACTGTTACCAAAGCAGTTTGTTATTGTAAGATTGCTGTAACTGCTAAGTTGAGCACCAACAATGTTACCCATATATAAACTGTTAACATTACTAATAAGAGCTGAATTCCAACAATTTGAAACAGTTACCGTAACAGCAAAACTAGTAGTTCCACTTTCTAATATTCCAACAATACCTCCAGATCGATCGTTAGCCGTAGAAACAGAACCTGTGTTATAGCAATCTTCAACCAAAACTTTACTTGCTCCAACCGAAGACACAATTCCACCAGCATGCCTTGCAGCATAAATTGAACCTGTGTTGTAACATCTTTTTACCAAAATGTTGCTTGTTTGGCATTTATTAAGAAAGCCAAGAATACCGGCCGCTGTATATTTTCCTGAATAAATATGCCCTGTGTTGTAACAATCTGTTATATTTCCTGAACTCGTAGAATCAATACGAGCACAAATTCCAGCAGCATCATTTAGTGATGTATTAAAACCAGAAACCCTGCCCGTGTTATGACAATTTGCAATTGTAAAACTATTCAATGAAGAGATAAAACCTATAATTCCGCCTAAATCACCAGATCCACTAGAACTAATTAAGCCCTCGTTAAAAGAATTTTTTAAAACCATTGTGTTAATGTTATATTGGGCTTTACCAACAATTCCACCAACACTTATAATTCCATAAACAGATCCTTTGTTGTAACAATTGTTAATGTTTAAGTTAGAATTACCCCAACCAATAATTCCACCAACACACTCACCACCATAAACATCACCAGCATTATAACAATTAACAAAATTGCGAGTAACACTTTGTGTTCCACCACTATCTCCACCACCAACAATCCCACCAACTCTCATCACAGTTGACGAAGAATTTGATGTGTAAACCATTCCAAGATTATAACAACTAATGCAAGTAAAATCGACAGCAACATCATGGTAATCAACATAACCAACAAGACCACCAACTCTACCATTACTCTCAACGCTGTTTACTTTGCCTTTGTTATAACAATTTCTTAAAAACACTTTTGAAGCATAATAACATGTGCCAATAACACCACCCATATAGGCTTTCCCTGATATTTCACCTGAATTATAAGAATTTGTTAATGTTGTTATGCTTCTTGTATGTCCAACAAGACCTCCAACATCATTTTGATAACCCTCAATTTTACCTGAATTGTAACAATCAGAAACGGAGACTTCCGCATTTTCAGAAACACCAATTAATCCACCAACATACTTATCTGAAGTGGTTGAAATTTTGGCTGTGTTATAACAATTTTTTAAATATAAAAACCCCATACTTGTTAATGAGTAAAATTTACCTACAATACCACCTGTTTGAGCGTTTCCAACAATTTCTCCATTATTGTAGCAGTTTTTAATATAAAATGTTGAATTGTATGAGTCTGATACCCGACAAAACCCAACAATTCCACCACCATATGAACCGACACAATTTACTTTTCCTACATTAAAACAATTTTCAATAATTCCTGTATTGCTACAAAATTCACCAAGTATACCTCCGGATGTGTTATTAGAACTTGAAATAATTCCCGAATTTGAACAATTGTAGATAGATATTGTTGCTGCCCCATTCCAAGGGCTACCAACAATCCCACCAACAATGCCGTTTGAAGCCGTTATATTTGCTTCATTTTTGCAATTAATAATAGTTACACTTCCGGCAACTCTTCCACAAATTCCACCAACCCTGTTATGCGCCGTTACTGTCGCTTTGTTTGTTAAATTTTCAAGAGTGGTGGCACCATTAACAACACCCACAAAAGATCCAACCCTACCTTCGCCATCAGTGTAAGTACTTGTAACAGATCCACTTGCAATTGTTAAATTTTTTATGTATCCACCCATCGTTGCAAACAAACCACATTCAGCAGCATTATAATTAATAGTTAAGTTTGAAATGGAAAAATTGTTTCCATCATAATAATAAGTTTTAGATGGAAGGGGTGTAAAAGTTTTGCTCCCCATATCTAAATTTGCTGTTTGTTTAAAATATTTTCCATTGTTCAAGTTACGAATATAGTTTAAATTGGCTGGAGTTGCAATAATATAGGGATCATCTATAGTGCCAGAGCCTGTTGGCATAGTGGAATCTGAACCATTCCAAGCTGAAGATGCAGGATCATCAATTGGAGAAACAATTTCAAGATTTTGTGGTTGTGCTTTTTGTTGTGTTAACTTAACAACTAAAAGCCCCCCCCCCGCAAGGGTTAAAGCAAGAATTACGCAAATTAAAATAGTCTTCCAATTTTTTAATGCAAAACCTTTAAAACTTTTGTTTGTTTTCATGAGTTTTCCCCTTTGTTTTAAAATTTCTTAATTATTTCTTCGTTTTGGATCAAGAAAAAGTGACAAAACAACAAACACACCAATCAAAACAACTGTACCACTAAGCACACCAATAATGTAAGGCAAAGTGTTTGTTTTGCTTTTTATTTCCCAAAAAACATCAATGTCGCCTGTTGTTTTTGTGTTCCACTGGTAATTGTAGTAGTCTTTTAATGAAAGTTTTGTTTTGTAGGTTCCAACATCAGTTGCTTTTCCATAAGAATCAAGAGCAAGAACTTCATCATCAAACCACTCAAAGTAGTTTCTTAAGTCTATTTCTTCACCTGTGTAAACAAAAGTTTTCTGTTTTAGTTTTGGAACATTTAGTGTTGCTTTTTGTATGGACCAATTAAAAGTTAAATCGTTTGTAGTATCGTTAATCCAAATGTAATTTGTTTTGTCTTTTAATGAAACTGTTGCCGTGTAATCTCCAGCATTAATTTTTGTTGTGTCACCCGAAAGAGTCATAATGGTTGTGTCAATTGGTTCGGAAAATTGAATTGACTGCATGGCTTTGTTGTAGGTGAAATTGTTACTGCCAGAAAGCGTTGGCTGAGTTACAACAATTGGTGTTATTTGCCAACCAAGATATCTTGTTGCACCTGGCTCGCCATCACTCCAAGCATAATTGTCAGGATCAGATAATGTAATCACAACAACATAGTTTGAATTTGCATCTTTTCTTACCAAATCACCTTCAAGTTGCATTGTGTCTTGGTCATAACCAGACATCACTTCTTGAATGTTGTAGTTGTTGCCTGAGTACTCAAAAGATGATGTTAAAAGAACTGGTTTGTCTAAAAGCGTTTTTTCTGGATCTACTCGAACCTGCGAACTTGGTGTTATTTCATTTTTTTCGTTTTGAACATTCAAAACACCAAAAAGCAACAACACAGCAATGCCTAAGACAAAAATTGCTGTAAAAAATTTTGTCGCAATTCTCATCAATCTTACTCCTTTTTTATTCCTATTATGCAGATAGTATAACACAAAAAAATTTTTTTAACAAACGATTTTAAGTAATTTTTTTAGACATTCTAAAATTTTTTGAAAATATTTTGGAAAAATGTTTCCTTAAAGTTTGTTTTGTGTTATAATTAAAAAAGATTTTGGGGGGAAAACTTATGACAAAAACAGCTGAACTTTTGGCTCCTGTTGGAAATTGGGGCATGCTTAACACTGCCATAAACAGTGGCGCTGATGCGGTTTATTTGGGCTTACAAAACTTTAATGCAAGGATGTCTGCAGACAATTTTAATGATGAAAACATCAAAGATTGTGTAAAACTTTGCCACAGCCATGGCATTAGAGTTTTTGTGACACTTAACACACTTGCAAACAATGATGAAATGAAACAAGTTTTAGAAACAGTTAAAACGGCAGTGGAAGCAAAAGTTGATGCTTTTATCGTGCAAGATTTTGGAATTGTAAATGTTTTGAAAAATTGTTTTGAAGGGATTGAACTTCATGCCAGCACACAAATGGGCATACACAATCTTGAAGGAGCAAAAATTGCAGAAAGTTTGGGAATTAAACGAATTGTGCTTTCAAGAGAAACAAAACTTGAAGACATTAAACAAATTCACAAAAACACCAATTTGGAACTTGAATTTTTTGTTCAAGGAGCTCTTTGTGTTGCATTTAGTGGAAACTGTTATTTTAGCAGCTTTATGCAGGATGAAAGTGGAAACCGTGGCAGATGCAAACAATTTTGTAGAATGAAATATGTTGCAAGCACTGACAAAAATTGCGAAGAACAATATTTGCTTTCGGCACGAGATTTGTGTTTGATTGAAAATTTAAAGGAATTAATTGATGCAGGAATTTGCAGTTTTAAGATTGAAGGACGGCTTAGGCGTGAAGGCTATGTTGCTCAAACAGTGCAAAGTTATCGCCTTGCCCTTGACTGCCTTAAAAACAATAAAATTTTTGACATCAACAAAGAAAAGTTTTTGCTTAAAAAAGTTTTCAGTCGTGGAGACTTTTTGGAAAGAGCGTATCTTGACACTGGCGTGCCAGATGATGTGATAAACCCAAAAACACAAAATCACTTGGGAATTTTTGTTGGAAAAGTTTTGGATGTAAAACCTTTTAAAGACCTTTTTAAAGTTACCATAAATTCAACTCACAAACTTTCTTTTGGTGATGGCCTAAAATTTTTGGACGGCGAAAAGCAAATGTTTAGCCTTGGAGTTGGAAATGTTGAAGAACTTGGAAACAACAATTACAACATTTTTACAAAACACAAAATTAAACCTGGATTTAATGTGAATTTGATTTTGGACAGCGTTTTTGAGGAAAATTTGCTCAAAAAAACAAAAAAAATTGATTTTTCGGCACAAATTTTTGCATTTGCCGGAAAACCAATCAGTTGCACACTTGAAAGTGAAAACGTTAAAACCACATTTGAAGGTTGTGTTTTGGAGCCCGCAAAAAACGCTCCCACAACAAAAGAAGAAATTGAAACACAATTTAAAAAACTTGGTACCACCGATTTTAATTTGACAAAACTTGAAATTTCTTGTGACAATGTGTTTGTTCCAAAAAGTGTTTTAAATGGATTTAGGCGTAATGCTCTTGAAATGCTAAAAAACAAAATTATTGATAGTTTTGAGAAAAACATTAATGTTAAAACAAATGAAAAAGAAATTGACAATTACAAAAAATTTAAAGCAGCAAAAACTGATGCCCTGAACAAAAACGTTTTAATTTTTGATGAAGACAATTTTGAACAATTAAAACAAAACAAAGAATTTTTGAAAGACAGCATTTTGATTTTTTCACCACAAAATTTTGCAGCAGCAAATTTTGATGATTTTGAAAAGGAATTTGACGATTTTGAAATTGGATTAAATTTGCCAATTATCGCAAACTTTGAAGATACAAAAATAATAAAAAATATTTTAGAAAAACACAAAAACTTTTGGGTTGTTGCAAATAACCTATGGGGATTTTGTTTTGCAAAAATTCACAAATTAATAGCGGGAACTAACATGAACGTTTTTAGTGATTTTTCAAAACAAACATTACAAAACTTGGGCGCAAAAATTTGCACACTTTCAATTGAACAAGAATTAAAAAATGTTGAAAGTGAATTTCTTCTGTATGGCTTTGGTTTTGCCACTCTTATGACATTTGCACACTGCCCTTTTAAAACTTTAAACAAAAACTCTTGCCAAAATTGCACCTTTGACAAAAGTTTGTTTTACAGCGACATAAACCAAAATAAATTTAAAATTAGAAGAATTAAATTAAGCCAATGTTATTTTGAGCTTTTGAATTCAAATGCTATAAACAACATTGGTTTGTTCAAAGAAAAAATGATGCTAGATTTAAGAAATATTGATGATGAAAAACTTAAACAAATCGCAAAAAATTTAAGCTTGAACAATAAACTAAAATTATTTAAAAACGAAATTAATGGAAAAATCTTTAAGCAAGTTTTGTGATTTTGCAAAATTTTGCTTCAGAAAAGCACAAAAAACTTGATTTTTGTGCTTTTTTTTGTTACTTTTTAAATTTTGGTATTAAAAAAAATTTGTTGGAAACAATTTTGGTTGGAGGTGTGAAACACTATGAAAAACAACATTACAACAAAAGATTTACAAGCCCTGGATGAAATGATGATACTAGAAAATTGGATAGCAACAAAATTTTATTTGCACTCAAGTAACGCTAAAGATGACAAACTTAAAAAAACACTTCTTGAAATGGGAAAAACTCATTTAAAACAACACGAAGAAATTTTAAGTTATCTTGAAAAAGGAGGTGAAAAATAATGCTTCCAACCGAACAAGAAATATTGCAAGATGGACTTTGTGCAACAAAATACTTAATGCAAATGTGCACAAAAAATCAAATTGAAGGCAGCAACAAACATTTAAGAACTTTGTTTGAACAAATGCATAAAACAGCATCTGAACACAATTTTAAAATTTTTGAAATGATGCAAGAAAAAGGTTATTACAAAACCATGCCAACCGATGAAAAGCAAATTCAGCAAAAACTTGCAATGCACAAAGATATGCAAAACAAACTTGAAAACAAATTCTGTTAAAAAAAACTTGGTAAGTTTACCAAGTTTTTTATTGTTTTTTCCACCTTTTTAGTGTTGGAAACAACTTTGTGCAAAACTCTTTCATTTGCTTGTTTGTCATGCCCGCTTGTTCTCCAAACTTTGAACACATTTCAATATAATCTTCCATTGAAACATCATCTAAAAACTCACCATTTTTATAGCAATATTTGCAATAGTCTTGATTTAATTTTCCATCTTTTTCAGTTCCCAACTCTTGCTCATTTTTTAAAGGCATACCACAACTTTGACAAATTTTGTTCATCAATTTTCCCTTCCTTTTTGCCTGTTTTGTAGCTTTATTGTTTGTTTCCTTTCGCAATCAACATTGTGACGAACTTGTGCTTTTGTGTCTAAAAAGTTTAAGACATTACTGTAATCAGCTTTTTTGTAATTTTCAAAATGAGACAAAAACACATCAAGAGTGTTAAATTTTTGAATTGCTTGAATGTTTTTTTGCATTTTTGCATAAAGTTTTTTGTCAGTTAAAAGTTTTGAAACATTTTGTGAAATTGAATTTTGTTTATCAACACTTAGTGCAACTCCCATCTTAACCAAATACTCTTTGTTGTGAACTTCTTGTTGTGGAAGTTTGTCAAGTAAAATCATTGGAAGCGATTTTGTGAGTGCTTCGGTTGTTGTTAGGCCACCTGCTTTCATAAGTATTGCATCCCCTGCAGAAAAAAGCATTGGCAAATCATCAACAAAACCAAAGTTTTTTACATCATGAATTAAATGATTTTTTGCAAGAATCTTGTCCAAACTTTTTTTAGCTTTTTTGTCTTTTCCATTCCAAACAACAATTTGAATTGGTGTCTTTATTTTTTTAAATTCATTTACAAGTTTTTTAGTGCTTAAAGGGAAAAAACTTGCTCTTGAAACCAAAAGTGTGAATCTATCTTCAAGTCCCAATATTTTTCTTGCATTTTCTTTTGTTTCTTTTTTCGAAAATCCGTCATCAATCGGAATTCCAGACACAACCAATTGTTTTTCAGAAAAACCACGTTTTAAAAATTGATTTTTCATGTAAAAATCAGTCAAAAACATTTCATCCATAGCTGTGGCACATTCCCAATAAGGTGAAATGCCATAGTCAAGAGTCATGCAAACAACTGTTGCTGGAATTTTGTAATATCTTCTTAAATTTGTAAGAGCAACAGCTCCAAAAATGTAGGTGCTTACTACAATGTCTGGTTTGTAATCATAGATTTCTTTAAGCATTCCATACATGATGCAATAACTTTCATGATTGGCTTTTGATTTATCACGATTTTCATAGTCACTTTTTTCACTTTTTTTGAAAAAATAATTGTATATTCCAACAATATGATTACATGCAAGAGCGTAGCCCTTGCTCATTGTCCAAGCTTTTAATTTGCTTGCATAAGTTTTGTACATATCAACAATTTTAATTTCAGCATTTGGATGTTTAGACAGCACTTTCATTTTAAGTTTTTGTGCTGTTGAATTGTGTCCATTTCCTGCTGATGCTGTAAAAATTAAAATTTTCATAAAAATTTTTGTCCTTAAGTTTACTTTAATTTCTTTATTTTGTTTGTAACAACTGGACCAACCCAATTGTCTTCACGCTTTATGGCATAATCACTTTGACCAATGTCAAGTTTTCGAAGAATTTTGTTGTATTTTGGAAGCCATTTTTTGATGATTTTAATAACTTCATCAGCTGTTGTTACTGGCCAAACTTTGTCTTCCTTAAAGCTGTAACGATTGTTGTCATCTAGTGGCTGGCCAGCCACCTTTGCGCTCCAACCTTCAACATTGGTGTAAGCAATTAAAAGCCTTGCATGTTTCCAAGCAGCGCTAATTTCCATAAGAGTTCCACTTCCACCACCAATCGCAACAACAACTGGACTGTTGCCAACAATGCAATCACGATACTCTTCAAGCCCTGTTGCAATTGTAATGTCTGCAAAGTCATTAACCGCATTTTCGTCATAGCTTGGACCAATTGCAATTGTGTCACCTTCACGATAGTTTGAACTTGCGTGCGCTCCCGCCATTGCTGCTCTCATAACACCACGTCCACCACCTGTCATAACTCTAAAACCATTGTCAACCAATGCTTTTCCAAGATCATAAGCAAGCTTCCATTTTTGTTTGTCTTCTGGCTTGCAACTTTCATACCAACAAGCAGCATTCCCAATCACTGACACAATCATTCTTCTTTTCATAATGTCTCCTTATTTTTTAATAACAGTTGTTGTTCCATCTTTGTTATCAACAAGATCATAACCTAAATTTAAAATTTGTTTTTTTATTTCATCAGCACTTGCAAAATCTTTTGCTTTCCTAAATTCATTTCGTTTGTCTACAAGTTCTTGAACCTTTTTATCAACAACATTGTCATCTTTTTTTTCTTCTTTTTGGTGCAAAAAATCAAAAACTTTAAAAATACTGTCAATTTTTACAAAAAATTCAGTAATTTCTGTAACATTTTTTGCATCAAAAGAATTTTGTGAAATTAACTCATTTGCTTTTTTAACAAATCCAAAAATTTCAGAAAGCGCATTTGGTGTGTTAAAATCATCATCCATTTGCTCTTCAAATTTTGTTTTAAATGTTTCTAGTTCTTCTTGAAGCTTTGCGTTAAAATCATTTCCAACTTGAGCATTTAATTTTGTGAAAAAGTTTTCAATCTTTTTGTATTCAGCACCAATCGAATCAAGCAGTGCAGAAGAAAAAGCAAGTGGGCTGCGATAGTGAGAAAAAGCACACATCCACCTAAGTTTTAATGCTCCATATTTTTGTATAGCATCTTCAACTGTCACATAATTGCCTTTTGACTTACTCATTTTTGTTCCATCTTCTGCGTTAAGCATGCCTGTGTGAACCCAATATTTTGCTGGCATTCCACAGCCAAGAGCTGCGCTTTGTGCAATTTCATTTTCATGATGTGGAAATTGAAGTTCTCTGCCACCACCATGTATATCAAAATTTGCCCCTAAATACTTTTGACTCATAACAGAACATTCTATGTGCCAACCAGGATAGCCAACACCCCATGGGCTGTTCCATTTTAAAACACTGTTTGATTGTGCTTTTTTCCAAACCGCAAAATCATAAGGTGTGTGTTTTCTTTTATCACAGTCAATTCTTGCGCCCGCACTCAATTTTTCAACTGTGTTTCCACTTAAAATTCCATAGTTTTTAATTTTTGAAACATCAAGATAAACATTTCCGTCAAGCTCATAAGCAAAGCCATTTTCAATCATTTTTTTAACTGCTTCAATAATTTCAACAACATGGCCAGTTGCCCTTGGTGAAATGTTTGGACGGCGGCATCTTACAGCATCAAGACCTTCCCACATTCCTTTTATGTTCATGTCAACAAGTTCAAGTGGATGAACATTTTCATCTTTGGCTTTTAGCTCTATTTTGTCTTCACCTTCATCAGCATCACCAACAACAGAACCCACATCTGTGATGTTTCTAACATACATAACTTTGTAATTTTTAAAATACTTAAAATATTCTGCCATAACATCATAAGCCACATAAGACCTGATATGACCTAAATGAATTGGAGCATAAACAGTTACTCCACAAACATACATACGAACTTCGCCTTCATGAATAGGCACAAAATCTTCTTTTGTTTTTGTTAATGTGTTATATATTTTCATTTTCTTACCTCAAAATTGTTTTACGCTAAAACAATACAATTTGACAACTAATTTCTATATTTTTCCAAAAAAGTTTCATAATCACACATGCGGTCAACAAGTTTACCATCTTTAATTTCAAAAATTCGATTTGCAATACTCTGCAATAGCTCATGGTCATGTGATGAAAAAAGCAAAACACCTTTAAAATCAGACATGCCATTGTTAAGCGCTGTGATGCTTTCAAGGTCAAGGTGGTTGGTTGGTTGATCCATTAAAATAACATTTGAACCTTCAACCATTGTTTTAGACATCATACATCTAACTTTTTCTCCACCAGACAACACTTTAACTTGTTTGTTTGCATCATCTCCAGAAAAAAGCATTCTACCCAAAAATCCACGCAAAAAAGTTCCGTCTTTTTCTTTGCTAAACTGTGCCAGCCAATCAACAATTTTTAGTTCATTGTTAAAGTAAGAACTTTGATCTTTTGGAAGATAACTAACCTGAGTGCTTTTTCCCCATTCAATTTTTCCACTTTCTGGCAAAACTTCGCCAGCCAAAAGTTTGAAAAACGCCGTTACCGCATTTTCATTGTCACCTAAAATTGCAATTTTATCATCTTTGTTTACCCTAAAAGACACTTTGTCTAAAACCTTTTTACCTTCAAGAGTAAAACTAACTTCATCAAAAAACAAAATTTCTTTTCCAAGTTCTTTTTCAAATTTAAAATTAATGTAAGGATATTTTCTGTTTGATGCGGGCATTTCTTCAATCTGGATTTTTTCAAGCATCTTTTTTCGGCTTGTTGCCTGACGAGCCATGCTTTTGTTTGCTCCAAAACGGCGAATAAATGCTTTTAATTCTTCAATCTTTTTTTCTTTTGCCATGTTTTGCTGTTTTGTTAATTGTTGCATAAGTTGACTTGATTGATACCAAAAATCATAGTTTCCAACCCACATTGTAATTTTGCCATAGTCAACATCAACAGTGTGTGTGCAAACAGTGTTCAAAAAGTGACGGTCATGAGACACAACAATAACCGTTCCCTCATAATCAAGCAAAAAATCTTCAAGCCAATGAATGCTTTTTTCATCCATGTGGTTTGTTGGTTCATCCAAAAGCAAAATATCAGGATTTCCAAAAAGAGCTTGTGCAAGCAAAACTTTAACCTTTATGGAACCATTTAGGTTATGCATCATTTCATAATGCAAATTTTCTGGAATCAAAAGTCCATTTAAAAGTTTTGCAGCATCACTTTCAGCATCCCATCCACCCATTTCGGCAAACTCTTGTTCAAGTTGTGCAGCCAAATTTCCATCTTCTTCTGAAAAATCTGGTTTCATGTAAAGGGCTTCTTTTTGCTTCATGATGTCGTAAAGTTTTTGGTTACCCATAATCACAGTGTCCATAACACTGAATTCATCAAATTGAAAGTGATCTTGTTTTAAAACGGACATACGAAGTTTTGGCGGAATTTCAATAAAACCTTTGCTTGCTTCAAGATTTCCGGAAAGTAATCTTAAAAATGTTGATTTGCCTGCTCCATTTGCCCCAATAACACCATAACAGTTGCCTGGTGTGAATTTTAGGTTTACATCTTTAAAAAGTGGTTGTCCACCAAAGGACAATTCAAGGTTGCTAACCGTTATCATGCTATTTCTCCTTTCATTTTTTAATCTTCTTTAATATCAACTTTTATGTGTGCTTCAGAAAGTTGTTTGTCAGTAACTGTGCTTGGTGCGTTTGTAAGTGGATCATATGCTGACTTGTTTAATGGAAATGGAATAACTTCTTTGATGCTAACTTCATCAAGAAGAAGCATAAGTGTTCTGTCAATTCCAGGAGCCATTCCTGCGTGTGGTGGAGCACCATATTTAAACGCATCATAAAGTGCGCCAAATTTTGCTCTAACAACATCTGCGCCATAACCAACAACTTCAAACATTTTTTCCATAACTTCGCAGTTGTGATTTCTAACTGCTCCACTTGCAAGTTCATAGCCATTACAAACCAAATCCCATTGATCTGCTTGCATTTCCAAAACTGGCTTTTCAAATGCTTTCATTCCACCTTTTGGTTGAGAGAATGGGTTGTGAGCAAAATCAAGTTCACCATCATCATTGAGTTCATAAAGTGGAAAATCTGTAATCCAACAAAATGCATAAGTGTTTGGATCACAAAGGTTTAAACGCTCGCCAAGTTCTTTTCTTAAAATTCCAGCAAGTTTTGTTGTCATTGCTTTTTTACCTGCAAGCATAAAAATTGAACTTCCAACATGTGCGTCTAAAATTTTAACAAGTGCCTGTTTTTCTTCATCTGTCAAAAATTTAGCAATTGGGCTGTTAAATTCAAGGCCATCTTCAACTTTTATCCAAGCAAGTCCTTTGCTTTGATTGTTAATCATAAATGTTGTAAGGTTGTCATAAAAAGATCTTGGTTGTCCTGCAAGATTAGGAACACAAATTGCTTTTACTGTGCTGTTTTTAAAGGCATTAAAACCAGTGTTTTCAAAAACTTTAGAAACATCTTTAATTTCAAGTGGGTTTCTAAGATCTGGTTTATCTGTTCCAAAACGCTCCAAACTTTCAAAGTAAGGAATGCGTGGAAAAGGTGCTTTTGTCATTGTTTTTTTGCTAAAATGACCAAACAAGTCTGTGTAAAGTTTTTCACCAATTTCAAACCAATCTTCTTGAGTTGAAAAAGCCATTTCCATGTCAAGTTGATAAAATTCTCCAGCAGCGCGATCTGCTCTGGCGTCTTCATCTCTAAAACATGGGGCAATTTGGAAATATTTGTCAAAACCACTAACCATTAAAAGTTGTTTGAAAACTTGTGGTGATTGTGGAAGTGCATAAAACTTTCCTGGGTGTTGACGTGCTGGAATAATAAAATCACGAGCACCCTCTGGACTGCTTGCGGTGATGATTGGTGTAGAAATTTCCAAAAAACCCATTGATTTCATTTCTTGACGCATGAAATCAATAACTTGGCTTCTAAAAATAATGTTTTTGAAAAGTTCTGGATTTCTTAAATCCAAAAAGCGATACTTAAGTCTAACATCTTCTCTAACATTTTTGCTGTCTTCAATTTCAAAAGGAAGAGGGGCATAAACAGCTCCAAGAACTTCAATGTCATCAGCAAAAACTTCAATTTCTCCAGTTGAAAGCTTTGGGTTAATGTTGTCTTCTCCACGAAGTCTAACCACCCCTTTTGCGCTAATAACAGCCTCACGGCTAACGCCCGAAAGTTTTTGGCTGTCACCAACAACAATTTGCACAATTCCACTTTGGTCTCTTAAGTCAACAAAAGTAATTCCACCGTGATCTCTAATTGTGCTTACCCAACCAGCAAGTTTGACAACTTGTCCAACTTGAGTTTTTGAAACTTCTCCACATTTTTGTGTTCGATATGTGTTTGTCATGTTTGTTTTTCTCCTAAAAATTTGATTTATAACTAATATTATACTCCAAAACAAAAAATATTTCAAGTAATTTAGGTGATATTCTTGTAAAAACAAGCAAATTCATGTTTGATGATTTTGGGTCAAATCCACAAATTGCTTTTTGCTTTGCGATTTTAACTCAAAAATTTTAAAACAAAAAACGATTAAAACTGTTTTTTGAAAACTTCAAAAAAATGCCGATTAAATCTGAATTATAACACATGTTATCAAACAAAAATAACAAGTGTTATAAGATTTGTGTTTAAATTTGTTTTGTTTTTACACAACAAAAAAACAAGAGCCTAAAACTCTTGCTTTTTTATGTTTTGTGAGATTAATTTTTTTAATGTTACATTGAAAGTGTGTCGTCCAAAACTTGAGACACAGCATCAACTGCATCATCTGCAACTGAATCAAGAACTTCTGAAACTTTTGGTTTTGATGCTTTTGTTTCTTGAATGTGATTTAAAATGTCTTCAAAAGTGCTGTCTGCGTCCATGTCTTGTGCCTTGTCATCAACAAGCATGTTTGTAACAAGCAAATCCATGTCAAAGTCGTCAGCTGACAAACTTTCAAAGTACTCTTGTTGCAAAGCTTTAATTGCTTGGTTGTAATCATCAACTGTTGCAAAATACTCTCTAAAATTTGAGTCTGATTCATTATAAAGTTTTTCAAATTCGCTCAACTGCTCATCGGTTGCCAAAGATTTAAATTTGTCAATAAAAACATTAACTTGTTCCTGAGCAGTAAATGAATTTGCTAAAACATCATATTTGTGATCAAGAAGAAACTCATCTATTGAATATTTATGACCATTAAACACGAAATCTTCATAGGCAATGTCCCTATACTCTCTTCCAACAAACCCGCTATCACTAGGAACATAAAAAATGTTTTGCACATTAATCTCAATACCACGATCATGATAAGCTTTTGTTAAATTTGGAAAATTTTCAGTAAATTCATCAATAAATCTTGGTCCATCAGTCTCTTGAATACACTCACATTCTTGAAGTGTTTTCACACAAAAAGAAACAAGATTGTCATCCAAATCTCGAACAAAGCCATTCACTCCACCACAAGTGCCTTTTTTGCCAGTAATATCGAATTCTGTGATGTTTGCACAATCTGTTGTAAGAAAATCTTCCAAATTTTGGTAAGATTCATCAATTTTTTCAATCAATGGTGCAAGTTTTTGGTTTGTTTTTGCCGCAAGTTCCTCAACTTGTTGTTGATAGGTTTTTGAAGAAAGCATTTCCACAACTTTTTCTTCAATTTCTGGCTTTCCTACATATTGTCCTGAAAGATTTG
This sequence comes from uncultured Clostridia bacterium, assembly GCA_947168085.1. GTDB lineage: Bacteria > Bacillota > Clostridia > Christensenellales > UBA1242 > UBA7584. The sequence goes on from CAMVKM010000002.1 coordinate 15,666, forward strand.
TTTCAATGATGTTTTCAATTTCATTTTCAGACATTTGTGGCTCATAAGGGTTGGTTACTGGAATCTCAAGTTTTTCGGGCAGAACAATTTCTGGAGCATCAGGAAGAGTCACATCTTTTTGCATTTGATTAAGTGCCACATAGGCACCAACTCCTGCAGCTGCAGCAACGCCAACACCCACAGCAGCCACTTTTGCTTTTGATTTGCCTTTTTTTAGGCTAGCTGGAGACACTGCTTCAAGTTTTTTGGATTCGTCCAAAAGTGTTTTTTCAAAATCAGCATAGGCGCTTGCTGGATTTGCCATTGAAGCAAACTCGGCTTCAACAGAATCTTTTCCAAATTTTTCTTCAATTTGTTTTGCATTTTTTTCACTTTCTTTTAGTTTTTGTGCTTTTGCATAAACTTTTGCACGGCTTTTGTCTCGTTGGTCCAAAAACGCTTTGTAGGAAGCTTTGTCTTCAAAACCTTTTGATTCAAAATCTTCTAGTTTAGCTTCTCGTTCCTTTTCTACTTCTTTTAATGTTTTTTTAAATTTTCGTTGTTTTAACAATGGTTTTACAACCGGAATTGGATTTGGCATAAACACATTCTCCTTTTTTTATGTCTGGTAAATTGTATCACAAAACTTTAATTTTGTCAAGTTTTTAATTGTAATTAGAATATTTATAACCCAACAGTTTATATCGTTCAAAAAACTTGTGCCATTCTTCAATCAATTCATCTTTTTCTTCTTTACTGATTTCTTGTTTTTGCGTTGTAGCGAAGTTTCCGTTTCTATCTTTCAAAAGTTTTCCAGAACCTTTACAAAGTGGGCAATCAATATGACCACTTCCATCCACTTTGCCTTGCCACAAATCATCCCAAGCTCCGCCATGACCTCCACAACCAGAACAACCCACAGTGTCAATAACTGAGGATATTTTACCATTACCCCAACATTCATCACAAACAACCTGGCCTTTTACAATAGCTGCCCCATTTTGACATATTTGCCCAATCCATTCACTGCACAGCATACAATCAATTTCCACATAATCCTTAAGAATAGTTTTTGCCCAATTATTTTGAAGTATTTGAAAAACTGGACTAAAATTATGAGTATATAAAACACTTTTCATGGTTGGGTTTGCCGTTTTCATTGAACCATTACCCGTCTTGTCGTTTGTAACTAAACCTTTTGTTGCCAAATGTATTACTGAAGTGGATGCAGAACCATAATCTGTAATCGTTTCATAATACCCTTGTTTTACTCCCTGATGTGAAGGGCCCGTTTCAACAAACACAGAATACTCATAATCGTAATCAACTGAAAGATTCCATGTTGATCGATATGGATTACCATGCAAAATGTATTGTTGAGGAGTAACCGTCATGGACGCATCAAGTTCCATCCATCTTTGTGTTTTTGGACTGCTGCCTTGTTTTCCTGGAGTTATTGAATATTTTTGAGTCAATGTACTGTTACATTCATAAGTTATGGTCCTAGATTCTTTCTCTTCACCATCTTCTCTTTTTAAATTATCAAAATCTATTTGCTCAGTTTGCTCTGGTTCTGTTGTTGAAATTGTTCCTGGATCTGGGCAAATTACCGTTCTTTGCAAACCATAAGTTTTAAAGAAAGCATTGTTGTTTTTGTCCCCAACTTCATCATCTGTCGCAAAAGGTGATGTTAAAGAAAATTTAAGCTTTTCAATTTTTGTTAACAAATTTTGTGTAACATCTACATTAGCTTTAAGATAAATGTAAGTTTTGCCAGTTTCCTTATCAAAAAACAAAAATCTTGTTACAACTGGATTGCTTGGATCATCTGAACTTATCTCTGTTGACGGACGAATAGCCTGTCCAGAAACATCCTGGGCTTCAGCCCAATAAGTTGTGTTAGAATCGAGCACAATTTGTTGTTCACTGTCTGCATAGTTGTATGGATTTGTTATTGGAATTTTTACTCCTGCTATGTACTCATAATCAAAAGCATACAAATAAGGTGTTATGGTGTAAGTTTTTGTTAGTCCACCTTCTGAAACTCCTTTAATCTCCAATCCATTATCCTCAGGCTTTACTTCTACAGCCTCACTCCCATACACAAAGTAAGTGTCATCTTCATCATTTTCTGCATCAACACTATAATTGTCATCACCTTGATTGTCTGGATTGTAAGCGTACACAACACTAGTGATTGGCTCTTCCTTATCATCTAAGAAGAACGCAATAACTCCACCAGCACCCAATGATTTTGGTTCATAATCGATGAAATCTTTTGGAACGATGTAATTTATCTTTTCACCTTCACCTTCGGTTTGAAGATCTGTTGTGTCTAGCGAAGGAAGAAACTCGTCAACACAATTAACATCAAATTGAGTTTCATAGAAATAACCAATTTCATAATCAGAATTTTTTGGAATTACACTTATCACAACAACATTACGACCAATTTGGAACTTTCCGTAGTTTACTCTTAGACCTTGTTCTGTGTTTGCCTCAGAAATAAGTGTGTAGTCAAACAAACCACCTGCCAATGCTTTGTAGGTGTTTGTTGTGGCTGTGTCTTTTTCACCCAAAGCCAAAAAGTTTGAAAGTCCAGTTATGGTGTCGTATTTTGATTTTGAATCTGAAATAACTCTAAGAATATCATCTTTTGACACATTGAGTGCATCAAGAGATGATGGATTGATTGTGTAGATTGCGCTTTGAGCCCTTTGAAGATTGATTGTGCTTTCACCAGAAATGATTTCTGAATCTTGATAAGCAAAACCTTCAACTGGGTTGTCTTTGTAGGCAGTGTCATTAATTGTTTGTTGCCTTAGCGCAACTTTTACGCCCAAGTTGTTGTTGTAGGCAACTTTTGTTTCAACATTTGTGATTGCTTTTGTTACTGTGTTTCCAAAAGCGTTGTAGCGATAGTTTGTGTTTCCAACATCTGTTTTCGTTGCTGAAATGCCTTCGTTGTTAAGACCTTGAATTATGATTTTGTCGTTTTCTTGAACAAGAGAAATGTCACCCTGTCCTGTTTCTCCCACTTTTGGATTGATGTAAATTTTTCGGTATTCAACTGTTGCTGCAACACTCCAATCGCTGTCAAAAGCCCTTGGTTTGTTGTTTGAAGCGGTTTTTCCTGTAAGTTTGTAGAAAGCTGTGTAGACCCCACCTGGAGAATTTTGCAAAATGGCGTTGTAAAGATTTACAACATCATTACCGCTGAAAGAACCAGTTACTGTTGCATACCCAACTCTTGAATTTGTGCTTTCTGGATATTCCGTTAAACTTCCTGAATAGATTTCAATTAAGGTTTGAGCCAAATTGTTGTCACCCAAACTATCAAATGTTTTTCCTGTGGTTGAATCAATGCTGAAACCTGCCAATTTTCTGTTGCCTGCCAAATCTGTTATGGTAATTGCATTTGCACTGTTTTCATAAACAGCAGCAAGTTTTGAAACATCGATGTCCCTGTCTGCATTTAGCAATTTTTTGTTTTGATCAAAGCCATATGACAGCAAAACATTTTGATTGAAATTGTATTTTGCCGAAATGTCACGAAGGTGTGAAAGCTTTAACACAAAATCAAATTCGCTTGAAAGATCTTTGTGCCCAAACACCTTTTGGTCTTTGTTGTTTATTGTTATGGTGTAGTAAGGTTGAATTGCAAACTGCCATGTTGTGCATGTTGCCCAATCAAGATTGTTTTCAACATCTTTAAAGAGGAATTTTTTGCCTGAATGATCATTTGAACGCTCGATAATATCAATGATGTTGTAGGTTTTTGTGTTTGATGAAACTGAACTATCATTCAACATGTAGATATGTGGATTTTCTTGTGTTTGATTTTTGTAATCAAAAATTGTGAATTGATAATTTACATCATCAATGTTGCAATTTGCCAATTTGTCATATTTAAAACTCATGTTTATGCGGGCAGGTTTTAAAAGACCAGATGCTTTTCCTCCAACAATGGTTTCCTCTTCTGTCCACATGCCATCTTTTTCTGCTTCCATTTTTTCAACTGTGAATTCTTCGGTTGAAATGCGGTGATAGAATTTGAAGTTGCGCAACATTGATTGACTTGTTGTCCACAAACTTGATGCCTCTGCTGTTGGTTTTACTGTGATTTGAAAACTTATGTTAACACCATTTTTGTCAATTAATCCTTTTTCCTTTAATGCGTTGTCGATTTGATTGTAGAAATTGTGGTTTGTTTCTTGATTTTGCGTGTTTTCTGAAATTGACGCATCTATACGATTTGTGTTTCCATAATTTTTTAATGCAATAGTTTCACCAAGTTGACCTGAACTTTGAATGGTGTTTTCAAGGAAAACTTTTACTTCAAAATCTAAGTGCAAACCAAAACCATTTATGTTGGTGTAGCAAACACCATTGTTAGTATGAAATTCATCTCCTGCAGATTCAGCAGTGTAAAGATATAAATATGGGTCCATAACCAAAATTTGTTCCCTATATTCTCTAGACAATGTGTCATTTTTATAAGTTGTTAGGTTTGTAACATGATTGTCAACTCTCATCAAATCTTCAGTTGTTAAATATGTGAACTTACCATTAATTTCTTTCTTTAATTCACCTGTGGTGTCTTCAATAGCCCCAGCAAAATCTAATTCAATTTTTCGAACATAGTTGTATTGTTCACCATTTGAACCTTCTCTATCAATGTTAACACTTCTTGTTTCAACAAAAGACAATTGTTTTTTGATTAGAATTGTTTTAAATTTGTTTTGTTCTGGATTTGTTTGACTGCTGTGAGATTTTTTTGCTCCTGCAACATAACTTGCAACATAACCTTGATTTCCGTTTGAAACAAATGGCACATTATTTGTTGTAGTTACATTAAACAACATAACTCCATTGCCTTCTTGGTCGGTTGACACAAAAATGTCTTGAGCAATTGGTGTTTGATAGAATCCCCAAATATTGCGAATTACATTAAACTTGTTACCGTTTCGATCAGAATAAAGTGCATTTAGTGTTGTACTTACTTCTCCACTTTGTTGTTGCTCGAGAACTATGTCTTGAACATAATCGGTTGTTGCCGGATTTCTTCCAACAACATCAACACAAAAAGCATCTCCCATTGTGCCCGTTTTGTGCCTGATGTACTGTGATGCTTCGTTTGTGCTGTAAACACCAACAGTAAACGTGAAGTAGCCCGGAATAAATTTGTCGACAATCGCGTTGTAAATTGCGCTTTCTTGTTTTTGAGTGCTTAGATTTTCTGCTTTTGTTTCATAATTAAGGAAATAAGTTTTATCTAAAACAATTGATGCTCGTTTCATAAAGTTGTGAATGTCCACTTGACAATCACTTAATGGAATGTCAAGACAAATGATTGAAGGTTCTGCCTCATCATCAAAGTAAAGTGAACTATTATTAAAATCTGCGCTATTAAGCAAGTTTAGACTAGTGTTTGTTGTGTCTCGAACAATGTAAACCTTTAACATATCAGCAATGTCTGTTGCGCCATTAACAGGAGAGCTGATGTTTTCAACAGTTAGAGTGATTTTTATGTCTTTTACAATTTCACTTGATTGATTTGGGTTTTCCTCAACATAATTAAACACATAAAAACCACTATTTGAATCGTCGATTGTGCCTTTGTCGCTTTCAACAACAACTTCGGAAATTTTTGGTGTTGCCATACGCACTCTATGAACAAAACTTGCTTCACCTTTTCCGTTTGATGACATTAAGTCTTGTCCGCCTTCAACAGGAATCAAAACCACTGTTCCAACCACTTGGCCAACCACCATGCAAGTTCTGCTTACGTTGTAGGTTACTTCATTTAAGCCAGCGTTTGAACTAAACATCCAATTTAATGGAATTGCAACATTTGTAATTTCAACAGACCAAACTTGTGAGTCATTAGATGCTCCTGAAATGTAAGTGTTTGAAGTTACTCTTTTTAATATTTGTGGTTTTGTGTTAGAACCATGTCCACGCAACAAAAGATTTTCGATTAACTCTGCACTGGAATCAGCGCTTGGATCTTTGTTGAAAACTTTTACTGCAACAACTTTGTATGGTGTTTGTTCTTCTGGTGTTTGCTCTATAACAATGCGGAAGAAAATGTCTTTGCTTACTGAATTTTGATTTGCAAGCATGGTTGAAACTTTTACAACAGCATAATATCTGTTTGTGCCAGCCGCATAATCAACATCTGTTGCATCTGTCAATTTTTGGAATGCTTCGGTTTTTAACGACAAGTAAAGGTTGTAGTAGTAATTATCCTTAATTGTATCAAAATTGTCATCTTCAGAAACAAACATAAAGTGCTCTTCGTCACCAAAAGTATTTGCTTCTTTGCTTTTTGATGTGTAGGTTGAAATTCCAACTATTGGTGCATCAAGACCATCAGGAATTAATGGCAAATCTTCTACATTTGTGTCACTGTCCAAAATGTAACCATCACCAAAATTGTTTGCAAAAACTTTAAAGCTTAATGTGTTGTAAATGAGTTCAAGCACACTTGGTGTGATGTGAAGTTTTCCGTTCCATGTTTCTGGGTCAAGGTTTTTAAGGTTAATTGTCATGCTGTAGGTGTTATTATTACGAACAACTGATGCCTCTGTTCCAACAACAGAAACCATTGCCGGTCCATGATTTTCCCCACTTTCTTCAGGCGAATACTTTGTTGTGTTCACAATTGAAAAATATGGTTCTTTTTCGCCTGGAATGTAAGTTTCTTCAATGTTTTTAAAGAAGGAACAATACCAATCAAATTTTAACTTGCTGTTTTTCAAATCTTTGAAGTCAAAACTGATATTTGTAACATTTTCAAATTTTAAGTAATGAAGCATTGCATTGGTTGTTGTTTTTGCTGTGCGCTCTGATGACATATCAGCAACAGCATCACTTTTTGCACCATAAACACGGAAATAATGTTTGCCATAGTAATCTTTAAATTTTCCTGCAAGAATAGCTTTGTCTTCGTCCAAATCATCTGGAATTGGTCTAAACATAATTGAAACATCAATGTAAATGTAGCCATCAATTGGTTGAACACTTATTGGGTAAAAACTTTGATTTTCACCATATTTTGAATTTGCTGTGGCAAATTCTTGTGAATGCCCTAAAATATAACTTGTTGGATACTGTCCATTAACATCTTCAACCTTAAATTTAATAAACACATTGCGTTCATTTTCATTTTCTGCCCAAGCCTCTTTTAATGCATCTTTTGTTTCTTGAGAATCAGATTCATAAATCATTTTTGTGTTTTCAGATGTTGGGAACAAACTGCTGTAATAGCCACTGCTGTCTGCGATGCTGTCCACAAGCATAATTTCAGTGATTTTCCATGGAGCCAAAATCAATTTTTTAGCGCTGTAAACAATAGAATCCTCATACAAAACTGGATTTATTTGAGTGACTAATGAAATGGCAATGTAATACCAACCTGTTTTAAGTTCTTCACTGTCAAACCACTTGTCTTTTTCGACATTATCCCTGCTTTCAAGAAATTCTCGCATGTTAAATGAATATAAAAGTTTTTGTGTGTCTTGGTCAAGGTAAGACATGTTAAATGTCATATTGTAACCACCACTACTTTGATTACACCATGCAACTAACTCAGTTTGCCCAAAAACGCCGTAATTGCTTGGGTCAATATCTAGTTCTTTAAGTTGTTCAAAAGTTTTGTTTTCATCATAATCAGCAACATCAACACGAATAAGTTCAAATTTAAAAGTAACTTTTGAAGTACTGTTAATGCCATTGTTCCAAAGTCTTGTGTCTTGAGCATAATACTTATTAAATTTGTAGTTAAAGTCAACCTTGCCAGATGTGGTGTCCCAATTCATTCCTGGGTGATCATCCTCTGAAACAACACAATCAAGTTCTGTTTCCCAAACAAATTCATTGCTTGCAACATTAATTCCGCTTGTTGTTTGAATGTCTGTAATCAAAGGTGTGTCAATCCAGCCACTTTTGTTAACAAAACGAGCGTCAGAAACTCTTAAAAACATTTCTATTGTGTTTGCATTGCTTGATGTGCTGTTGTCAGCCAAAAGAATGCTTCTTAAACTTATGCTTAAATTGTGTGTTGTTGCTGATTCCACATCCACAACTGAGATTGAACGTTCAATTCTTTGTTTGTTTACATAAATAATGAAATAATAACTGTCTGATTTGTTGCCTTTCATTCTTGTGTTGTCTGTGAATGACCAAGAAAGTTCTCCATAACTTGGACTTTGTCTGTTAGTGTTTAAAACAACTGAATTTATGTAAAGATTTCCAACCATGTCAAGAATGTCCCAGTATTCAAAATTACTTTCGTCCACATCAACAAGGTCTAATTGTGTTGCATAAACATCAAAGTAAACATAAGAATTGCCTAAACTTGATTCAGCAAACTCATCAAAAAATGGTTTTTCTTCAAAGTTTTCATTTGCTTGCATTACTATTGATTCAGGTTCTTCACCCCTTAACACATCAACAAAAGTTGTGTTAAAGTTGTAGGTGTCAACAATTTCATCTGTTGTGTAGATGTAATTAAGAGCATTGAACTCTAACACCATGTAACTAATGTTTGTTTTTGGATCAACTTTTGGCATAATGCTAAACAGTGAGTGAATGTGACCGGAAACATCAATTTTTGAAGTTTTTCTTGCAGCATCAACATCAACAAGTTCATACAAAATTTCAAAAATGTCATCATTGTCTGGATCAACATAACTAACTTTTACATAAGCATCAAATGTGTTTGTGCTGTCCTTTAATGCATCTACACTTTTAAATGAAATTTGATAGTGCAACATTGTGTCTAAAATTGGGTCTAGCAAAATTGTGTAGAGTTTTGTTCCTGTTACATAACCAGAAATGTCATCATCAACACCATTTCCATCATAGTCAAACCATGTGTAACCCAACTTGTCGCGAGTTTCATAAATGTAACCATCATTTATGTCATCAGTTTTTTGCAAAACTGTTGAGTGAATTGTTTTGATGTAGTGTTTGTAAGTGATTGCATGAGTTTCGTTAAGGTCACTGTTTAAAACAAACTCACTTAAATCAGCAAGTGTCGAAAGCCATTTTGTTTTAAATGTGTAATTTCCATAATTCATGTCTGCAATGTGTTTTAACATCATTTGATAAACAGAAACATTTGCAACAACATTTCCATTGCCATCGTCTTGAGTTTCTGCTCTTTCTTTCCAAACAACATCACCATTTTCATCAATGCAGTAAATTTCATAAATTACGCCAATTTCACTAATGCCATGTTCAATCAAAAGATCAGTTAATGTGTCAAAACCATCAGTTGTTCTAATTTCCGTTGCAGGTCTATCTTCATCAATTGTTGTCATGTGACGATTGTAAATTGTTATGGTGCTTTGTGCTCCACCAAAATCATAATCAAACAAATCACTGTTTGCATAGTAAACTCCATCACCTTTTGCAACAATTTTTAAGGTGTAAACACCTGGAGTGAGTTCATTTGTTGTGTTTGATTTGTTTCCTGTTAAGGTAAGTTTTTTAACTAAAGAGCCTTGTTTGTAGAAGTATACTTCATATCCCATAATTTCATCAGGTTCTTCAGCTTCCGAAAGTCCTCTTGTTACTGCTTTTGCGTTAAAATATCCACTTAACAAATGTTCGTTTAAAATTGCAATATAGCTTTGGTCATAAATTGGTTCACCAAAAGATTCACTTGTTTCGTCAGAATTTACTGCAAGAATATAGCTGTCCACAACAACATCAATGTATCTTAAAGCATTACTAAGTTCAATTTTTCTGTTGTTAACAAACTCTGTTCCAACAGAGTCTCCAGTTCTCATAAATTCATTTGCAATAGCTGGAAGAACTGTTACATAAACTTTGAAATCACCTGAATCAACATTTTCAAAATAATCAAACACATTAAGTTGAACATGCGCAACAGAACTATCTTGTTCATCAATCACATAAAAACTTGTTGTTCCATCAAAGTAAATAATACTGTAACGAGCATCGCTAATTACGCTACTGTAAGCAAAGTAAGCAGCATAAACTGGTCTTTCATCACCGCCAACCGTTTCTGTTGCCAAAACTTGAGCTTCTTCTCTAATCAAAACATTGTTTTCAACAATATCTTTTTTAACTTCAACTTTTAATATTGATCTTGTTAAATCATCATCTGCCATATCAAAAGTCAAGGTTTTTGTTCTTGAACCATCATTTGAGTTGTAAGTGTAGTTGTAATTAAGATTAGAAACATGACCCGCTTTATCAAAAATTCTAAGTTCAGCCCTCGTTTCATTGTCCGCCATAGAACCAGTCATTGTGTAAGAAGAATTTAAGTTTTCTTGCTTGTCTGTAGCAACACTTGCCCAAAGATAATACAAGCCTTTTGATGGAGGATTTGCACTGTTTTGAAGAGATTCAATCCAGCTTGAAATGTCACAAACATAATAAATTTGCTCATTTTCAATCAAAATGTCAACAAGCAAAGGATCAACAAATTCATTTAATTTGTCGCTTCTTAAAACACTTGTTTGATTTGCATCTAAAAGTGTTGGAACTCTAACTTCAATTTTATCTTCTGCGTTACTTGCTTCTCCTGTTGCTCTGTTTACATCAAGATTTGTTACACTTGATTGCGCAAGATAGAAATTGTAAAGCGTTGCATAGTAGTTTTCACTTGAATCTTGAGTTGCTTTCCATTTAAGTATGTAGGTTACTTCATCTGGGCAATCAATTTCAAGCCAAACATTAGAATTTATGACAATAGGAAGAAAAACTTCTGCTTGCAAAGTTTTATCGTTGTAAATTTGGTGAGTTGTTCCCAATTCATCAACAACAGCAAAGTTTGAAACAGACATTGTTGCCATTCCATTTCTGTATCTTCTGTCTATTTCACTTAAGAACAAACTTGTTTTTCCATCAGTTGTTGCAAAAACGCTGTTATTTGCTGTTGAATATGGAGTTGATTCAATTCCTTCCTGAATCACTGACACAACATAATGTTCGTGTTTTTTGTAGTTGTTTGGCAAAAGTTGTGTTGAAATTTTAGAGAATGGATCATCCCATGAAAGATAGTAACCATCACTAACATCATCAAAACTAATGTCTAAATCAAAGTTTTGAAAGTCTTGTGAACCAACATGGAAAATTTGATAAACAATTGTTGAGTAACCTATTGTTGCCACATTTGATTTTGAAAAAACAATAACGCCATAAATTTTTGTGCTGTCATTAACATCAAAATCGTCAATCACAAAATAATTGTTCTCTGTTAAAATCCAAAAATCTGAAAGACCAAGATAGTCGTCATAACTTTCATTTGCAAAAAGTAGATTTGTGTCAATATAAAGTTTGTCAGACACATTTGTTAATGTTTCACGACCAGTGTTGTCTTGGCAACGAAGTTCATAAGTGTTTGTTGTTAAATCCCAAACATAGTAAGCATAACCATAAGTTGCATTTGACACTTCACCCCAACTTACATTTGCCCCATGCCCCAAAAGTGGAGTGATTTGTAAACCTGCTGGAGATGGTGTGCGTGTTGATGTTACTATTGTTTTGTAATCAAACCATGAGTGTGTTAAGAAAACAAACTCTTCTGGCATGTCATTACAATCAAGCAAATCTTCATAATCTGCTTTTTGTTTGGCTTCAAAATCCATTACCCTTACGCCAAACTCAAAGTTGTAGTCAAATGTTGTCCAGTAAGCAAAAGCCTTTCCTTCAAGTTTGAAGCCTGCAATGTGCTCTATTGGAATTTCATAAGTGAAGAGCGTTGCAAATTCGCCTTGTTGTTTTTGAGCAAGATAGGTGCTTCCGTCTGCAACAAAAAGGCTTTTGTTTGTTGTTTGTTGTTCATGATTTCCAACAATGTCAACTGTTTTAATTTCTAAATCAAAACCTTTAAAATCATCTGTTAAAAATTCATTTAGCACAGAAATTTTAACCGAAACAGGATCTGTTGAATTAATTTGAGCACTTTCAACAGAAAAACCATAAACTGAATCTAAAGTTTTTGAGTAAAAGATGTAAATTGGATTAGAAAAACTGCTTTCATTAGCATATTGGTTTCCACCAAATTTAATAATCAGTTTGTAAATTCCTTCTTTGTTTAAGAACAAAGACACTGGATCAATAAGATACTTGTAATATGTTTTGCCCTCATAAGAAAAGTCGGTCAGCAAAACAGTTTGTGGCTCTTGTGATTCTACACTCATAAAGCCTGAGCCATAAACTTGTGTTATTTCAAAGTTTATCCATGCAGCTGATCTTCCGCTGTCATAATAACTGTTTGGAGTTCTTTGAATGTAAACAGCAAGTGGTCTTGTTGATTGGTCATTTGATGTTGCATAATCTTTTAAAACACTAGAGCCATCATAAAAACCAATTTCTGGTGCAGTAATTACTGCTGATTTGGTTCTAAATGTAACTCTGTATGGGTTTGATTCGTTGAAGTGTTTTTCAACTTTTCCTTTTGCAATAACAACAAGTTGATATTGTGTGTTTGCCAAGAACCCTGTTGCACCATAAAACTTTAAGCCAATTCTCTTGTCTCCAACAACCAAAGTTGCCAAAACATTGTCTCCATTCATAGCTGTTAGTGTTCCATTAATGTCAGCAAAATCAAACTCTGCATTGTTGTAGTTTAAACTATATGAGTAGTAAGCATCTTCGCCTTCAGGTTCAACCAAACTAATTTGTAGTCCAAGAGTTAAAACATCACTTTGGGCAACACCACTGGTTTGAATTTTAATGCTGTAGCCACCAGGAAGAATTTCTTGTTCTTCACCAAAACTTGTGCCTTTTATGTTTTTAAAACTTGTTTCAAAAGTTGGAATTAAAGTTGCAGATGTTTGCTCACCAGTAAATCCTTCTGCAACATAAATTTCTGGGGTGTCAAATTTTTTGCTTACTTCAACAGCAACAGACAAACTTGGTTCACTTTTTATAACACTACCATCAATGTTTTTCCAATTTTCGTTTGTTGCAACAACAAAAATTTTGTATAAACCATTTGCAACAAGATTGTTGTTTAAGTAGTCTGCAAGTTTTGCATTAAGCAAATACTCTGTGTGTTCAAAACCAATCAAAGATTCCTCTGTTGCGCCACTACTCATGCTAAATTCACCCAAAATTTGAGCATCATCTTGTGTTTGTGTGTCATCATTGTAGTAGTAAACACTGTAAAGTGTCACAAAAGATTCTGGCTGAATTTTTTTAATTTGAAGTTGTGTTCCATTTAGTGTTACAACAGGTGCATCTAAAATTGGAAGATATTCAAAAAGTTCACTTGTTGTGGTTTCACTTTGAAGATATGCTCCACCGTCAACATTGTAGCCACACGCAAAAACTTTTGCTCTAATTTTAAATCTTTCAGAAAAAATGTTTTCATAAATGTCTTTTGCATTAACAGTAATTCTTGCGCTTGCTTGTCCAACTGTTAGTTCACCAAGAAAAACTCCCGTTTCATCATTTTCGTCCTCATACTTAAACAATTGAACGCAGTAAGCATCTCCTGTTCTGTTTTGCTTTCTAACAATATCCCAAGAAACGAAAATTTGTTGTGTTTCTAAATTTTGAGTTATTTTTAGATTTTGTGGTGCTTCAAGTTTTACATTAACATTAATTTCTTGTGTAAGTTTGTTGCTTGTTCTGTTTTGAACTGAATCAAAAGATGAATATGGCCACATTGAAAATTCAATTGTTCCGGCTTTTTCAAAGAACACTTGTTCAGAGTAAAGCATGTAGTCGCCATCTTCGGTTTCATTGGATTTTGAAAGTGTCATTTCTTGAACATTTTCATAAACCCCATTTACAATATAGCGATAATTGCATTTAAAACTTGTTACATAAGCACTGGCTGTTTTTAAAAATCTCCAGTAAAATGTTGAAGTTGTTGAATCATAACTAAACCCATAAACTTGTGGCATTCTTGAATTGTCATAAAAATCTTTTGAAAATTCTTGTGAATGAATGTAGTTTTTGTCTACTGTTGTGTTTGGTAAAGCATTGTTTTCATCATAAACAGGATTGCATATGATTCTTGTTTTGGTGTATTCAGCAAGCCATGTTGGGTTTAGTTTTTGAACATAAACCGCTGTTGTTTGTCCGTTTGCATAAAAATCATAACTTGCACTGTTTGAGTGAACTGTGCTTTCACTGTCGGTGTAAACAAATGTGTAGTTAAACTTGTTTGCATAGCGATCAGAGTAAAACATTAAATAGAAATTAAGTTCGTCATCAACATCTGTGTATTTTTTAATTGCTCTTGCTTCCACTAAAAATCTTGTTTCATCATAACCCGCACCAATGTAGTAGTGGTAAGCAACATTTGTAAGCTGAGGACTTGCTGATGTGGTAAAACCAGTGTAGCCAAGCGCTGTGATTTGAACTGTGTTTGTTGCTTTTGGAATAACATAGTCAGAAATGTTTAATCTGTATTGTGTGTCATCACCCGTTCCACACGCTGCCAATTTAGATTGATTGTCAATAGAAATAATGTAGCCGTTTACATTGATGTCAAAATGCTGATTGTATTCATCATAAATTGTTTCCATGTTGCTATCAAGACGATCCCAAACAACATACAAATTGTTGCTGTTCTCTGCTTGAGATGCAATAAAAACATCAGGCACAGGAAGATAACGAACAAAGGAATAACTAACACTTTGTGAAAGTTCGCTGTCACCAAAGTTTGAATCATCTAAAGCAATTGCTTTAACAGCAAAGTTGTAACTTCCTTGTTCAAATTGCCCTTGCATTTCATTAAAGTAGTAGTCAAAACCAGATAAACTAAGCACTCCATTTGTTATGGTTGCATTAAAGTTGGCGTTAACTTCCCACTCATTCAAATTGTTTTTAGTTTTAACAACACAATTTGTTTCATCTGTTGTGTCAACAAAAACATTGCCATCAACACCATCAACAAAAAGTTGATAACCTTTTGCATGACTAACAACACTAAACTCAAGTTTGTGCTGTGAAATGTCTTGATCTGTGTCTACAAACTGCAAATTTTGTGGTGTAGCAACAAGCACAGAGTAGTAAAATTCACATTTTTCTGATTCATCTGAATCTGTAAAGATTAAGTAACCACCCAAAGTTTTTACGCTTGCAAAATATGTTCCTGGATTTTCACTGTTTTCTGCCAAAAATTCAGAAAGATTTAAGTTGTTGTTTGAAAAAACACTTTCGTTGTGGTTTCTTTGTTTCCTAAATGTTTTTACAACATTATTTTCGTTTTGATAGTAAATTGTTATCTCGTAACCGTCAATATCGGTTA
The DNA here is from genome assembly GCA_947168085.1 of uncultured Clostridia bacterium. Lineage (GTDB taxonomy): Bacteria > Bacillota > Clostridia > Christensenellales > UBA1242 > UBA7584. Next base: position 30,892 of record CAMVKM010000002.1, read on the forward strand.
ATGCTGGATATCTTGTTGAACCCTCTAAAGTGTCTGTTGCGTAACTGTTTGCAAAAGGTGTCCAAGAAAGCACTTGTGTTGCAGAGTTGTAGGTTACTTCAATTGGTGCTTCGTGCTTTAGAGTTTCAAATTTAAAGAACTTTGAACTAATGTCACTTTCTGTGTAGTAGTCGCTTTGTTTTTTTGCAACAACAGACACAAGATAGTAACCATCGGCACTTAAATCAACTGGGAATGAAACTGTTCCACCATCAATTTCAGCATACCACTGATTTGATGAGCCTGGAATTGTGAAATAGTTTCCAAGTTTGTCTTGGATAAAGACTTTGTAGCGGGTTTGTTCTTCAGCCCTCCAAGAAACATCAATTCTGTCTCCTTGTTCTCCACTTCTAAAAACTTTAAAGTCAACAGCATTTGTCTGTTTTTTGATTGTGTAAGAAACAACATTACTTGTGCTTGCAAAAATGTTGTCTGAAGGGTTTTTTGCTTCAACATAAACACTGTAGGTTCCAACATCATCATTATCAGTAAAGAACACTGTTACTGTGCTACTTGATGATGAGATTTCATAACTTCCAGCATCATCTTCAGACACAAACACTTTTTGCATCAAACCATTTCTAAACACCTGAAAAGTTTTTGCAAATTTCACATTGTCCCAAGAAAGAACAATTCTTCTGCCTTGTTGTGACAGTGTAAGGTTTGGAGATGCGATTTGTTTGTAAGTGTTAAAATAGCCATAAGCAATGCTGCTTGGAAGCAAGTAAGAATTTGTGCTAAATGTTTGAACGGAAACAGCAAAATTTAATGAATCAAGGCTGTTTAACAAATTTGCTTGTTCTTGTGTTAGAGTGTAAGAATTTGATTGCGTTGTAATTGTTAAAACAACATTATTGTTGTTGTCACGGTCTAGCACTTTTAGTTCATGGTAAAGTGTTCCAAGTTCTGCGCTTTCATCAACAGTCCAGGAAAAAGACAAACTGTCATTGTTAACGCTTACCACTGGAGTTTTTATGTCATAATAAACATCAACAGGACATTGCTCTGGATCACTTAAAACAGAATTGTAGGAAGGCACTTTAAAGTACAGTGCTTGCACTGAAACGTAGTAAATTCCAGAACCGGAAAGATAGTTTGTTATGTCTCTTGTTGTTGAGCGAAAAGAAAATTTTGGCACAACATTTTCATAAGCATTTTCTTTGGCTCTTTGAACATCTTCCATTCCTTTGAATATGTAAACAGCATAGCCATCGGCATGCTCTACTTCATCAAAAGACAAAATGTAACGATTGCCACTATCCGTCCGTTGCGTGGTAACAACAACCCCTGTTGGACTGTTTAACTCACTCGCAACAACCGGTTTGCTTGTGTTAAAAATAATAGCAAACATTGCAAATCCACCAATCAGCAATAGTAAAGCAATCAAGATTATGATTAGTCTTGACCTTCTTTCCTTGCTTTTGTTTGTAATGTAAACAACTTGGGAACCTTGCCCGTTGCTATTAAAATCATGTTTAGCCATAATTTCTTTTTCCTTAATTTTTTATTTTTTAATTTGCGCTTACAAATGAAATTCTTGGATAATTTCCATCTTCAAATGTAAACACTGATTTTTGTAAGTAAAGTGTTGAGTAAAAACATGCTGCAGTTGATGTGTAGGTTGGTGTTATGTCACTTGAAAGCACAAATGAAATTTCGGCTTCATTAGCCATTTTTCCATTTGACATGTAACTTTCTGAAACAAGAGATGAGTAATCTAAAGAGTACTCTGTTGAAATTAAGTTTCCAACACCAATAATACGCGTTGTTGTTGGGTTTTTTGTTGAGTCATAGTAGCTGTTTTTTGGCTTGTTGTTAACACTGTCAACCGAAGCCAAAATTCCACTGAAATAACTTGGACCGCTGTCAATTTCAGTACCACGAGCAAATTTGTCTGATGTAAATTGAATTTCGCCAACATTAAGACAATTGATGATGGCTCCATAGAATTTGTCAGTTTGATTTGGATACTGCTTTGCTTTTTGTGTTGCAACAATTCCACCAACTAAAATTGTGCTTTTTGTGTCATCAGTTGTTGAAATGTCCAAATGACTTTCAATTGTGTCTGCAACAATGTTTCCACTGTTTATGCAGTTAACAATAAATGTGTTTGTTGCTTCACCCACAATTCCACCAGAGTAAGACCAATCTTCTTTTCCCAAGTTGTTGATTGAGTAAGCATTAAGAACTCCATTGTTTGTGCAACCACTTACAACACTTGAAATTGTAACTTCTGAAAAAGCTTGAGCATTAATTGGTTGATAAGCAATTTGTGAAGTTGATTTAAGAGTGATTCCGGCTACCTGAGTTGCAGCCAACAATCCGTTGTTTGCGCAGTTGTAAATGTTGGCACCATAACACTCTCCAGCAATTCCAGCAACCCTTGTTGCCCTTGAACTTTGATCGGCTGTTTTTAACAATGAAATTCCAAAGTTTGAAGTACAATTTGTTATGGTTGTGTTGCGATAAGAGTTTTTATCTGAAACTGGCTCATAAGAACTTGAATCATACTCTTCTGTTCCACAAATTTTTCCAACAAACGTTCCAAAGACAATTGGTTGAGTTCCATAATCATTGTTTGAAACATAACCCCTTGGATATTTTGTTTGGTCAAGACCAATCGAGCAGTTTGCAATTAATCCACCTGTCATTTGTTTTGCCACAATACCAAGATAAAGTGTGTTTTCTGATTCAATTGAAACGCTGTATTCAAATTTTGAAACCTCAATATCAAGATTCATCAAAACTCCACGCTGTCTAAAGAAGTTTGAAGAATTTGGTCCAATGCTTGGGTCTATCAAATCTTTGTTTGTGCCACCTTCAATTGTGTTAAACAATGGTTCACCACTGTAAATTTCAAAATTACTTATTTTGTGAATAACTTGAACCACATCGCCATTTTCAATTTTTGTTTCCATTCCATCAATTCCACCAGTAAATGGCTTTATAAAAGACTCAGAGAATGAGAAGTTGTTTACAAATTCATTTGTTGAACCTGTTGGTGATGTTAGATTTATGTCTTCAGCAAGCCTAAAGAAACAAGTTGTTAAAGTTTTTATGTAACCAAACTTTGTTAAAGCATCTGTTCGTGACATAATCCAATGTTTGTTTCTTGGGTTTTGACTTGTTGGTGCATCGAGTGTTGATTTGATGACAAATGGATTTTCTGCTGAACCATTACCACTAGAAAATTTGTTAAACAAAACATGATTCATTGACCTTGGCGCACTTCTAAGGCTGTGAACATTTGAACTTGTTGTAACAACATAAAAATCAAAATTGTAGTATCCCAAATCCCACAAAGGAATGCTAAAGTAATTTAATCCACCTTCAGAAATTTGTTCTGTTTCTGACAAATTAATTTCTTTGGTTTTTGCTTGTGCAATATCAACATAGTCAAGGCCATCTTCTTCTATTTCATCATTTTCGTATTCTGAATACTTGTAAACCAAAACAATTTTGTCATTTGCAATGTTGTAAGCACTTCTAATGTCCATGTTCCAAAGCAGTTGCAATCCATCATTAGAAAGTTTACATGAATTTATTGGTGCAAATTTGATAGCATTAATTGTTTTGCTTTCACTAAAAAGATAAATTGGTTGACTAGCATCAATTCTTTCATTGTTTGGAGCATAAGCACGGTAAGTTATGTCAAGAGAAGCAAAGCCATTTTGATCAATTTTTCGGTTTATTTCTTCACTGTTTATGTCAATGTTTTGCCTTTCTGTTGTTCTAACTTCTGTGTCGTCAACTTTTATGGCAATTCCTGCAACACTTGAATCATAAGCATAATCGCCACCCCAAGCAATAACACCATCTTCTGTGATTGTTACATCATTAATTTCATCAAGTTTAATAACATTTAATAATGGTGTTGAATATGCTGAGTTCAAGTAAACTGTGGTTAAAATTTGTCTTGAATCTTCTGTTCCATAATGCCTAACTCTTATTGAACTAAACTTGTGGCCTTGTGAAGCAACTTCAGAAAGAGCGTTTGAGTTTTGTAAACTTCTTAAAGGCTCTAGTTTTGTTACGCCATCATCTAGCACGATTTCAAGCTCATAATCGCTGTATTTGTAAATGGCAGAACTATCTTCTTCCCAAGTCAGCACACCATCTTTGACGGTTAAATTTACTGGCCTTCCACGAATTTCAGCATAAAAACCATCCGTAAAATCACTTGACACATAGTCTTGCTGTCCACCAACAAGTGTTCCTATTGCGCAAATTTGAACACGAACACTGCTTCTAAGTTCAAAATGCTCACTCAAGAAAAAGTCTTCTTCTCTACCCACTTCATAAGTGTTTTCACCGCAAACAATTCTGTAACCACTCACATGATAAGAACCATAATCGTGTTCTGTGTTTCGATACCAAACAATTTCACCATTTTCCACATGAACATCAGTTGGTGTTTGCAATTTTGTTACATTAAATGTGCTTCTTGCTGTTACAATAGAGTTGACATAAACATATGATTCAACACCACTAAAGCCTTTTGTTCCTTTTGCTTGAACCGTAAAACTAATACTGCCATCAAGCCCAGCAAAAGCACCCCTTGGCAAAGTCACAAAATTTGAACCAGTTTGTGGCCTTATGTCTTCATAATTCACTGTGTTGTTACCATTTGTTGCAACTGTTGTGTAAGTTAGTTCATTCTCCGATATTCCACCACAAATTCCCCATTCAACTTCACCATTAACAACATTAATGTCTTCAACAGACTGAAGTTTTCCAATATTAACAGCTCCAGACCCTGCCACAGAAAACACCTCTGGGATTGATTGTATGTAAAATGATGGATTACCCACAGCAATAACAGATAGATTGTAGTAAATTGGCCTGCCATCATAAGTTCTTGAAATGTCAGCAAGTTCTGTGCTGCTCATATCATAACTGTAAACCCCGCCTTCTATTGGCACATAAACAGTTTCAACTTGTTGAACAGTTGGGCTAAACACAAGCATATAACCATTGTCATAAACATTGTTGTTTGTCCAAACAATTTTTCCGTCACTTATGTTAATTGTTGGTGCTCTGTTTCTGTAAATGTTTTTAACTTGGCTTGTTGCAGAGCTGATTGTAAGTGTTCCATTTTTCTGCACAAGATTTTCATCACTTCCATCAATTTTGGCAGTAACCGTAAGCCCCAAAAGCCCAACGTCAGAATTTCCTAAAGCACCACGATTGATGGTTGAATCAATCAAATACATTGATGTTGTGTTTGGATCGTTAATTGTTTGAAGTTCTGTGCTTCCACCACCTTCACGTTTAATTGAAACCGTGTAGCCAGCTGCTCCATTAATTTTGTCCCATGAAAGCAAGTAGTTTTTGTCAACAAGTCGTTTGCCTGAAGATGTTTCTTCAACCACTGAAGATGTTCCGTTAACACTAATTCCTGTAACAGTGCTTAATCTGTTTACAAACACTTGATTTGAAATGTCTCCATTAATAAAATCTCCCCTGTAAACAGCTTGAACTGTAATGTAATATCTGTTTGAAGCAAATGTGTCATCAAAAACAAAACTGTTTGTTTCAAGCACTTCATCGTATTTTAAAACATCATTTGTTAAAATTTGATAAACTTTAATTCTGTATTGTGCTCTTGCAACAGAATCCCAAGTTATTGTGTTATAGTTTGTGTCATTGTCAAGAAGTGATGATTTAAAGATTTTTATTGAATTAGAATCAATAGCTCCAAGTTTTCTGTATGATGACTCAACACTTTCACGGCTAGAAACAATTGCACTTCCAACTCCAACTGCCGTAACAGAAATTCCATACTCACCAGCAGCAACACCCTTCATGTCCCAACTTGTTCCTTCAATTGAACGTGTTGCTGTTGTGTTTGTGTTTGTGTTTCGATAGTTAATTATATAATTGTTTATTTTTGTTGTGATTCCATCAATTTCACCACTAACTTGTGACCAATGAAGCACACCATCTTGAATGTAAAGCTCTGGAGTTTTTAGTTTGTAAAGTGATGCCCCACTTTTTGATTCTGGTGAATTTATGTAGTTATCTCCACCCAAAGCAACAACTGTTGCCCGATATTTTCCAGCATCAAGATTTGTTGTGAAAAGTGTTGAAACTGACATGCTCCAAATTGGATCATTTTGATTACAAGAAACATCTTCAAACTTAACTTGCATTGAAATCGATTCTGTGTAATAAGTTAACAAAACTCGATAATTTGTTGTTGTTGGAATCGTGTCACCAACAAGCATTTGAGAAGTTGAACTGTTTTCATCTTTGTCGATAATTGGAGATTTTGGTGAAGCAAGCCTTGTAAAAAGCTCTGAATCGCTGTAAGAAGAGTCTAGAACATAAACTGTTTGCGAGTCTGGTAAAACTCTTTTGTTTGAAGAATTTGCTGAATTTTTTCTAACACAGGTTTTTATTCTCACAGCACAAGTTGAGCCAGCACCCATTTGTGCACTTGTTGGAAGGCAAGTTCTTGGATTGTTTGAAAAATTGTCAATATTAATTCTGTTTTTTCCATCAATCAAAATTTCGTAAACAACAATGTCTTCCATAACTCCAACAATGTTTGTTGCTTCATCCCAAACAAATTGTCCATTTGAAATCTTTAGGTTTTGTGGGGTTGCAAGTTTGTAAGGAACAACCACTTCTGACCTTTCTGAATTTAGATATTTTATGCTGCTCACATCATTAACTGCGTTAATATAAAATTGATAACGACCATAGCCAACATAATCGGATAAATAGTTAGACAAATCGTAAGATGTTTCAAGCAAGTTAAATGTTTGTGCCACATCTTGCTGTTCAACATCAAAAACACTAATTTCATAGTGTGTTGTGTCTAACGCAAACTCTCCTGGCTCCCACACCAAAACACCTTCAGAACTAAAAGCAGTAATGATTGGTGCAGATTGTTTTGTGAAAGTGTGATTTTGACGATTTGTGCTGTCAATAACAATTTCATCACCATCTCGAATGTTTCTTCCATTTCCAAGACCGCGAACTTTAACAATGTATTCACCCGCTTGTTCCGTGTAAGAATTGTCATTAAAAGAATATGTTAAAACATCATTAGACAAAACCTCTTGGCAAATAACTTCGTTTCCTTTTGAAATTATGATCTCATAGTTAAGAGCACCATCAAGCGCATCCCAACCAACATCACCAAAACAATTTTTTAAGTTTGCTTTTGCAATTTTGTGAATTTCAAGTGTGGCTGGTTCAACGCTTTCAACAACAACATCTTGTCCATCTTCGTCTTGATAACTCATTCTCGCAACAACCGACACAACATTAACATTTTGTGCTCCGCTAAATTCACCATCAGCAACAAATTTCATTGATGCACAATCAAGTCTTAAATCATTGTTTCCACTTGGTAACACATTTTGTGGGCGATTGTATTGAATGTTTGACGGATCATCAACATATGGATTTCTGCCATTCACATAAACAAAGTAGTTGGCAGCATTTTTAACTGGGCTCCAAAAAATATAGTTACCACTAACCCTAAGGTTTTCAACAATGTCAAGTTTTTCCATGTCAATTTTTTGAACTGAGCTACTCAAAATTTCCTTACTATTTCCAACAGTTTGAATCCTTAGTGTGTAGGCATTTGCTGAAACATCTTGAGTTAACATATCCAAAGAGAATCTCCCATTATTCTCAACAAAGCCATCTTCTATAGTTTTTAAGAGCACAGGACTTGATGATGAACTTGCCTTAGACCACACAAAAACAACATATCCACTAGCATTTGAAACTTTGTCCCAAGAAAGAACTTCGCCACGATAAGACAAATTTGCTGGAACTGGCAATTTTTCAATTGCAACTGGCACCATATTTCTAGATTCAAAAATCTTTAATGCAGAATTTCCTGTTGTGGTAATTTCAAACTCATAAGTTCCAGATTCAAAAGTTTTTGGAATGGTCCAGTAAATTTCATTGTTTGATCTCACAACGTCAAACACACTTGTGTCCACAATGTCTCCACGAATTGTTTCTCCGCTTTGAACTTTTGTTGTTTTAAAAAGGTCAAGCCTGTAAGACACATCCATTCTTCCAGTTGTCGTTGCTGAAATTTTGTCGTTTAACACATTAACATTACTAACTTGCGGCAAAATTTCAAAACTGTAAGAATCCGTTTCTTCCGAATCTGTGTAAAGAGTGGTAAAGTCATCTTCTGTCACAACAGATTTTAGTGTCACTTCATATCTTCCAGAATCAGTCAGTTTAAAATTGGTTTTGCTCAAAATTTGTGGTTCTTGCTGTTCTCCATCTTTTGTAATGCTTAGTTCATACTTTGGAGAGTAAGTTACAAATTCATCTCTTGCAACCACAGCGTCCCAAACCAAACTGGATGTTTGGTCATCATACTGCAAATTTTCTGGAGCACTTAATGCTTGAACATCTCCAACAATCGTAATAAAGCAAGTGTCACTAAAATTGCCATAGTCACTTTTCACAAAAACTTTTGCTGTGTATCTTGTCTTGTCATCAATCACTTTAACTTTTACAAGACCAGTGTTAGGGTCAACAGTTATGTGCTTGTCACTTTCTGCATCAGTAAAAAAACGAACAATTTTGTTTGTTGCCTCAAGCGGCATCAAGTTTACTCTAAGCTGAACATCATCACCTTGTGCAACAATGTACTGCGTTTGAGTAAAACTTAAACTTGTTACAGGAATATCATCTTCTGAACACGCCACAAAAGCTGGCGCAAAAAAAGCCATTAACAAAACAAGAAAGAAAAGTTTTACGACCTTTGAAATTGTTTTTGCTCTCTCCATTTTTTATCTCCCAATTTTAATTTTTAGAATGCAACTTAAACGGTTAACTTTTACAAGTAAATTTACTAAGTTAGTTTAACCAAAGTTTATGTTTTTATTATAATATAATAAACAAAAAAAAGCAAACAAAATGAGACCTTTTTTTTAATATTTTTTTCTACTAACCCAACATTTTTTTGCAGTTAAATATTGCTTTTTTGCATGCAAAACACACAAATTTTCACATTTTTTTAAAAAAATTGGGTTTTTTAACACTTTTTTAACGTTTTTTTGAATTTTTTTAAGCTATTTTTTGCAAATTGTGATTTGGCTTTTTTCTTCTTCAAAAAAATTAAAATAAAAAATTTTTAGCAATTTTAAAAATATCAAAAAAATATTTTAAAAAAAACAACTTTTTTATGTTTTTAAAACATTTTTAAAAACGTAAAAACCCAACAAAATTTTGTACAACTTGCACAAAAAAAATTAACTATAAAAACAAAAAAAGTAAGACATTTTTGCCTTACTTTTTTAAAAGAGTAATGTTAAATTAACACAAAAATTGTAGGTGTTTTTTGTGTTGATTTTTAAATTGCTTGAGCATTGTTAATTTTATGTTTTCAACTTTTGCCTAAAAATTAACAAATTAGCAAAAATTGATTTTTTAGCATCATTCTTCTTTACTTTCTACATGGCCTGTTCCCTTACATTTTGGACATTCTATGATTCCTTTTCCTCGAACATATGGATCAGCACCTATGTGCAAACCACCACCGGAACCACCGCAATTTTCACAACCATAATGAGTAAGATCAAACCATCCTCCACTAGTGTAACCATTTCCATCACATTTTGGACATTTAATTTCACCAGTTCCACCACAGTCAGGACAAACATCCATGTTTTTAACATATTTGTAAGCTAAATCTTTTGCCCATCTGCCCGTCTCAACTTCAACACTAGCGCTCCAAGTGCACTCAGAAGATGATGAACTTGTTGCATTTCTCATGCTATATCCAGTGCTCTTTGACTCGGTCCATACTGTTTCACTTATTGAACCAGGACCACTAATTGTTTTTGATGAACTGCCTGACTTTGACCAACTGATAGAACCATGACTTACCTCATAAGTGTAAGTACTTCCATCTGAACGAGTTCCTGTTTTTGTTTCATACAAACTAGCACTACCACTACCACTACCAGAAAAGTTAAACGTTGCCGTTTTATTGTGAACATACTCAGCATCACCAGCACTTCCTGAAATGTTCATGCTACCACTTAAAGTCGATGCATTTACGTTTGTTCTGCCCCTGTAGCTTACAGAATTTGAAGCTGAACCTGTTTCTATTCCTGATTGTGATCCAATATCAGCATCAGACAAATCAAATTCCAAAATTCCATCGTTCGGAATCAATTTTCTGTTTTGTGGATCATTTGGATTAGATAATGCAGTGTTTGCAAACACAGAATAAATTGTTAAATGAAGTTGTGAAAACTTTGTTATTTTGTTTGATTTTTCAGTGTTAACAGTAATATTAAAACCATCATCATTAATTCTTAATTGAAGTTGTTTACCAAACAACATTTCAAGAATTGAAGTTTCGTCAGTTATTGGCCTATCCAAGAAATTATAAATAATTCCAGAATCATGCACTACTTCACAAGCATCTTCATAACTTCCCGAAGCCTGGCCTTTAAGTTCAAATTTCTTGTTAAAGTTGTAGGTTGGTGTTGTTGAATAATTTACATTTTTAATATATTCACGGTCACGATAGTAAATGGTTGCCTCAATTCTAATCGAACTTGGGTTGTCACCAGCTGATGCTGTTCCTTTTGTTTCAGCAATGTTTGATATTTTTCCTGTTTTTTCATCAACAGAATAATTAACAGTACCAACATCATCTTCTTCATCAAAGCCAAACAACACTTTTCCATTGGTTTTCATTGATTCGGTTTCAACATTTGGAGCACCTGAAACTGTTGGAGTGAAACTGTCGACGTAGTCGACATCAAAAGTGAATGTGTAATAGTAACCAATCTCATATTCAGGAACTTGAGATTCAACTTTAATTAAAATATGGTTTGTTCCAAGCTGGAATTTTCCTATTGCAGCTTCTCTAAAAATTCCACCATCAACAAGCTTTGAGGCCATTGATGCCTCTTTTCCTTTTGCATCATGCGCCGTAACCATTAACGCATCCCATGTTGTTGGATCTATGGTGTAAGAACGAGTTTTTACCCCTTGCATTTCTTTTTCTTTAAATTCTTCAACTGGATTGTCACCATTTGAGTTAATACTAGAATTTAAAGATTGTTGCTGCAAAAATAGTGTTGTAATTAAATTGTTATTATATTTAGTTCCCTTACCAAAAGCATTGTAACTTTCACTGTGTGTGTTGTATTTTGCTGACATATCATCATTGTTTTGTGAAGCAAATGTAATTGATGTGCCATTTTGTTCTAGTGTGAAATCATTTTTTGCGTTTGTGTAAATTTTTCGATAAGTAAAGTTGTAAGAAGCACTCCAATCACTCATAAAAGTCATGTAAGTGTTAGAAAGTCGATACTTAACCTTATAAACGCCACCAGGGCTGTTTTGACAAATGTTGTTAAGCGCTATGATTAAATCTTTGGCATTAAATTTACCATTAATTGTCTTTTCACCAACATCAACAACTTTAATTGTCCAGTTACTTACATAGTCATCACTAATATCGGCATTTTTACCTGTAAGACCACTTATCTCTCCAACTTTGATTGCAGAACTGTTCACATTTCCATACGCTGCAGCATGTCTTTCTGGTGAATTGTCTGTTATTTCGTTTGCATTAACCATGTTGTTTGCGTAGGAATGGTCAAATGTGTAGGTTGTTGTTATGTTTCTAAGATGAGAAAGTTTTAGAATCAAATCAAATGGTGATCCAACCCATTCTTCATGACCATAAATTCTTGAGGCCTGTCCATTTAAAGTTATATCATAAAATGGTTGCACACTAAACACCCAACTGGTGTGAGTTGCCCAATTTTTGCCATCAACATCAAACATAAATTTTGTTGAACCATTGCCATTGTTATAACAACTTTCAATTTGTTTTGCAAGGTTAACATAGGACTCACTGGACCTATTTTCTAAATCAAACTCAAAACTTTCACGAAATGTTCCATTATCTTCATAAACATCAATCTTGTAATGTGTTGGATTAATTTTTAGGTTTTCAATAAAATCATATGTGTAACGAAGTGGAATGAAGTTTGGTTTCAAAAGACCTGTATTGTTACTGCTTGGACTATCTTGAGTTTCTTCATTTGCCCATATGTCTGCGTCTTTGTCCATTTCATCAACCACTACTTCTGATGTTGTTGTTCGACAGTAAAACATTAATTCTCTGCTTCTCATTTGACTGTCAGTCCAAATTGAACCCTGTTCTTTTAAGGACACAACCACTTCAAATCGAAGAAGAGCTCCCGGTGCTAAGCTGGTTCCTTCTCTTAAGAAATAATTGTAGATTTGACCATAAAAATCATGGTTTTTTGGAGAACGACCGTTTTCTGGCTCATTTGAATCAACACGTTTAACACTGTTGTTTTCAATGTTTGTAAGATCTTGACTAAACATTAAAGCATTTCCCCAATAAACATTAAACATAAACGTAAGCCCAAGATCTTCACCATTAACGTTGTCATACTCCGAAGTTCCTTCATCTGGAATGATTACATAAGGATGGAAAACTTCATACCTTTTTGGAGTTTTGTTAGAAACTTTGTATAAAGTTGACACAACGCCATCAACTTTTGTCATTTCATACTCATCTAAGATGTTACTTTCACCATCAAGCAATCCACCAAAGAAAAATTCTTTCATTCTGGATCCAGTTCCATTTTCAACCCATGAAAGTTGTTTTTTGAACACCACAACAAAAGCGCGATTATCATTTCTAAAGTTTCCTGTTTGCTTGTTTGGCTCGGTTTTTGAAAAAGACAAATAAGAAGAAAGTTTGTATTTTTCTTGACCAATGAAAGCCCTTGTTTCTCCAGTTTTTACTTGAGTTGTAAGCATGTCGTTTGGCTGAGAAAAATCAGTTGATGCGTAAATATCTTGACCTATTGGTTTTGAGTAGAATCCCCAAATGTTCATTTGTGTTGTTGCACGTTTACATTCGTCAAGTGTTGTTGCTTTTAGATCAACACTTTCAAGCATAATGTCTTGAAGGAATGAATGATTTGCTGTTGAACCCGGATAAATGTTTTCGGTTTTAAAATCAACAACTTTGTTGTTTTGATAAGATGTGTGAACGAGATACTCTGTTAACTCTCTTGAATCAAACACTCGAGCAGCAAAAGTAAGTTTGTGTGGAACAAATGTGTCAATAAATAGCTTGTAAAGGCTTTTTCCATTTATGTTTTGAATACCCAAAGCATTTTGATAAATATTTAAACTTCTCTGATCCAAAACCATGGTGATTGTTTTCATGCTTGAGTAGTCGTCTTCGTCAACAAAAATCCAGTTTCCTTTAAATGCATTAAAAGTTGTTTTTATGATAATTACTGAAGGGTCCACTCCGCCGTCACGAATAGTTGTTGCATCAAACCTGTTACTGTCTCTTAAAATGTCTACATCCCCTTTAATAAGATAAAGAGCAATTGAATCAGCACGTTTATCAACATTTGTTATAGTGATTGTCATTTTTGTGTCAGTAATAATATTCCCACGATCTTCAACATACTTAAGGACTGGACTGTCACCTTCATATTCAATAATTGGATCAGTTTGCCTGTTGTAGTTACCTTCAAACACAACTTCGTTAATAATTGGTACAGCAAAGCGAACATGATGATAGAACAAAAGTGTTGCGACATTGTTTGCTGCCGTGATTTGCTCTAATGTGTCTGGATCTTCAATAACAAGTTCTTTGCTTAAAATTTTTCCACGAAGAAAGTAAGAACCTTCCACATTGTAGTAAATTGATTTGTCATTATCTTCACTGTAAACATCGAAAATCCACCCAAGTTTTATTGGAATTGCACTAAATTCAATTGTTGTGTAGGATGTTTTCTTGACATTGCTTGCTGTTTCTGTGTTTTTGACATAATATTCATTAGTTTTCTTTGCGTAAACATAATTAGCACTTGATGATGAACCAATGTTTGAGTACTCGGCAAGCACATTTCCGAAAACTTCGGAGTAATTGTCACTGCCCGTTTCATCAATTCTTACGTAATTATCAAAGATTGTTATGTGATAGTAGTTTCCACCATCCCAATCTATTTTTATGTAGAATGGAGCATGAATGTTGTTTGTATCTGTTGCTGCCGATTGAATCATAACCATTGCATAGCGCCAACCAGAAGCAAAAGGATTTGGACCAAGTATAAAGCCTTCAGTTCTAAGTGACAAATAAAGGTTGTGATAAACATTGTTTTTTGCAATGTCAAAATTATCATCTGCCGACACATAGTAGTAATTTTCTTGGCTTTGTTGGTTAGCTTTTATGGTTGAATAAGCTGTTGAAATTCCAAGCATTGGCGCTTCAAGACCTTTTGCAAACACTTTTTGATAATTTGAAATGTTTGAGTCAAGCACAAATTCACTAAAGTTGTTTGACAAAACTTGGAAACTTAGGTTGTTTATGATTAAGTAAACAACACTTGGAGTGATGCACAAGACGTTGCTATCTTCTTCCAAATCAAACTTGTAGCTAAAATTGTAGTCAAAACCAGACTCATTCATAAAAATACGTTTTTGATTTTCTGGAAGCACAATTGGGAAATCAATTTCTCCAGCAAATGTTTCTGGCTGCGATGCTGTTTGCAATTTGTTGATGATATCAATCTTAGGCATGTTTAAAATTGGTGTTTCACTGTTTTTAAACACTGTTTTGTAGAACAAACAATTCCAAGAAAAACTTAATTCAAATATTTTTCCTTCTTGTTTAAGTTTTATGCTTGACTGATCTATTGGACTAAATTTAATGTAGTGAAGCATTGCATATTGATTTTGTTTTGATGTTTTGTTGCTGGATTCTTCTGCAACTTCATCAACTTTGTTTCCATAAACTCTAAAGTAATGTGGACCATAAGCAAATCTGTAGATTTCAGCATATGGGTCATTTTCATCACAAATATCTTTTGGCCAAAACATGGATGAAATGTCAATATAAATAAAACCATCAGCAAGTGGCGTGTTGCTTATTGGAACAAAAGTGTTTCCAACTTTTGACATGTCTGCAGCAAGTGTTGGATCATAAAAGGCTTCGCCAGTTTTTGAATGTTTTATCGTGTAAGTATCTGGATAAGTTAAGGTGCCGCCCTGCAAACTTGGCACAGCTTCAACCTTAAATTTAATATAAACTCTACGTTTGCTTTCATTTTCAGCCCACGCTGTTTTATGTTCATCTTTGTATGACTCAGGATCATTTTCATGAATCATAGGTGTATCACTTTGATAAGGATAAAGTTCTTGATAAGCTGGATCATCAATTTTGTCAACGATAGAAACAGAGTTATCTATAATGATCCAAGGGGCAACAATAAGTTTGTGTGATTCAAATAAAACAGAATCTTTGTAAAGTGGGTTTTCTGGATGTTGTTTGTTGTAATCAGTTACAAGTGACAGAACAAGGAAATAACCACCCGAAATAAGTTCATCACTCTTAAACCATTTGTCATATTCATAAGTTTTCAAAATTGAGTTTAAATTAAAACTATAATTTGCAACAATGGTATTTCCATTCTCTGTGGTTTTTGTTGTTCCTTCTTCATCATACAAGAACATATCAAAACTCATTTTGTATGTTAAATCATGGTCTTCCAAATCAAGCCAATCTTCTATTTGTTGTTGAGTAAATTTGCTGTAAACATAACTTCCTTCAGGAATTTCTGTTGTTCCAAGCTGATCTTCCATGTCTCTAAGACTTGTGTCGCGATATTTATTGAAAATATTGTAGTCAACACGCAAAACTTCAAGCATAAATTCAACACCTGGATTTTCACCATTAACTTGTCCATCAGTCCAAAGTCTGTCATCGTAAGAATAGTATTTGTTGAATTTGTTAGATAATTGCACTTCACCAGCAACTGAATCATCAGTGTCCGCTGTCGCCCAATTTGAACCATTTCCAAGTTTTCCACCACGAATAATTTCAGTCTCCCAAATAAAGTTTGGATCAGACATCAAAATATTGTGTGTTCTGTCATAAATTTCTGTGTAAAGTGGCAAATCAAGCCAACCATCAATAGTAGCGTAAATGCCTATGGTGTTACTGTTGTCTTCAAGGCTGTTGTCTGCCCACAAAACCTCATACAAACTTTGATGGAATGGTTTTAAAGGATTTTCACCCGGCTCAAGAGTATACTGTTGTGTGATCTTCAAATCATTTACTAAAATCACAAAAGTAACATCACGGCTTTGTCTTGTGTTGTTACTAAAAGTCCAACTAAAGTCACCATAATTGTTTTCGTCAGTTTTGTCGTTGTTAAGACCAACATTTTGGATGTAAAGGTCAGCATAAGCTGCTCCCCAATCTTTCCAAAATCTAAATGTTGTCTCTTTTGTGTCAAACATGTCTTGAAGTGTTGCATATGTGTCAATGTAGTTATATGCATTCAAGTCACTAGATGTTTTAAAGAACGAAACAGAACTAACTCCTGCTTGTGTTTTTATGGATTCACCACCACGAATAAGATCACGGAAACTTGAATTATAATGATAAACATCAACAATTTCTGCTGTTGAATAAATGTAGTAAAGGTCATTAAAGTCAAGAATTGTTCGAATTATTCCATGGTCATTTACTTCTTTAAGTTCAAAAATTGTTTCTGTTCCAAAAAGTTTTTGTGTAAGTTCGTTAAGCTGGTAATGAACAGTGTAAATCCCATCTTCATCATCATCAACATAGGTAACATCAACAAAAGCACTAAATGTCGTAACTTCTCCTGCTGATGTTTCCATTGACACGTCATACTGAATTGTTAAGTTTAATGTTGGATCTAACACTATTGTGTAGAAGTTTGACGAATCAAGATATCCACCCATTTCTTCAATACTCTTGTCAAACCATTCATAACCATGGTTGCTTCGTGTTTCCAAAATGTAACTGCCATTTTCTTGCAAAATTAAATCAGCATGAACTGTTCCAATGTGATGGCAATAAGAAATTGCTTTTGTTTCATTTAAATCACTGTTTAAAATAAAGTTGTTTAGGTCTTCTTCACTTGAAATCCACTTTGTTTTGAAGAAAAAGTTTGCATAACTCATAAGAGTAATGTTTTTAAGAACGAAGTTAAACACAGACACAGTAGGCTCAACTTGTCCTAAAGCATTTTGTTTTGTTCTTGCTTGTTCTTTCCACAAAAATTGTCCATCAGCATCAAAACACCAAACTTCAAAAAGCGCATCAATTTCACTAATTCCATGTTGAATTTTTAAATCATAAAGTGTGTTGTAATCGTCAGTTCTGTATTCAACAGCTTCAAGTGAAACATTGCCAATCATGTGTCTTTGATAAATTGTGAGTTTTTCAATATTTTTAAGACCAAATGTGTAATCAAAAAGATTTGTGTCACTGTAGTAAACGTGGTCACCAACAGCAACAAGTTTTAAATAATAAAGCCCTGGAGAAAGATCAAAACTTTGTGTTTGAAGATCTAAAAGACTCAATTTTAAAACTCTAATATTAGCAAACACCGCTTCAGAAACTAGGCATGTTGGCATCTCGGTTTGCAATGCTGTTGAAAGGGCTGTGTTAACATCAATGTTTTCTTCTTCCGTTAATCCAACAGCGTTTTGATACTCAATTTGAACTTTGTTTGCATCAACTTGAACAAATCTGGCAACTTTAAGTTCAATATCAAATCTTTCATTAATATGTGCAAACGCCCTGTTAACCGCACTTTCAATCATTTCAGCTGTAATAGTAGAATTTGATGAAGAAATTTCAATCAAACTTCCATCTTGATAAAAATAAATATCAAATGACTCAACACCAACTGGTTTATCAACACTTCTTCTAACTGTTTTTATGTTGAAAATGTAACTATCAAGATGAGCATTAACAATCTCCAGCAAACTTTGGTCTTCAACATAAATTGGTTCACCATAAGTGCTGTGAGTCTCATCATTTGGTGTGTGGTCAGCGTATTGAACATAGCTGTCCACAACAACATCAACATATTCAATACTTGCATCCAAAACTAGTTGTCTGTTGTTAATAAATTCATGTTCAACAGTGTCACCAATTCGCTTGTAAGAATTTGCACCAACAGGAACAACTGTTATGTAAAACTTGTAGTCCCCAGCCGGAATGGCTTCAAGAAATTCTGTAAGATTTAAAGAAATTTGAGTGTTTTGTGCACCTTCGATGTAGAAATTCTCACCGGCGCCATTGTAAATGTAGTAAACTGGAGCAACTCTAGTTGTTGATATACCTGCTTTTAAGTAATAAATGCTTGTAACATCGCCCAAAACAGCATCATGAAAAATCATTTCTTCGCCATCAAAATTCTTAACTTGAATTTGAAATGCTGAACTTGAAAAGTCATCATTTTGCGCTTTAAATTTTAAAGTTTTGCTTCTTTCACTGCCCAGCAAAGTGTAATCTTCTTCAAAAACATAATTTGGATCAAAAACTGTTCCTGCTTTTTCATAAATCATCAAGTCAACACGGCTTTCACCAAAACCCTCATAACCTTCGCCTGGTTGAGTTTGTCCACCTTGTTGTCCACCAAAAGGATTGTGTGTTGAAATGATGTTTTTTGCTTTATCAGAAGCAACAACTCCCCAAAGACTGTAAATGCCCTTTTCAATAAATGGAACAACACTTCCACCTTCATCTTTTGTTAGTGATTGAAGTTTGTTTATCCACTCTGTTATGTTCGCGCTATAAGAAATTGAATTTTCATCACCTAAAAGATTTATTTGAATTGGTGTTTCAAATTCATCCACACTAACGCTTCCCAAAACAGAAGTTGTGTTGTCCCCATTAAATGTTGGAACTGTTATGGTAATTTGATCGTAAGGATAACATGTTTGCAATCCCCCCATTCCATCATCAACAACATAACACCACTTGCCTTCGCCATCAAGAACAAAACTGTTAGACACAACAAAGTAGTCACTTAAAACAAAGTCATATTTTGTTGCCACATTTTTGTCATCATTTGCCTTTGTCGCTTTCCAAGTAAGTGTGTAATCTGTTAAATCTTCACTTATGGACAAATTTAACCAAACTGTTCTAGAAATTTCAAGCGGAAGATTAACTTCACGATAAATGGTTCCACCCCTAAAGATTGTGTGAACTTTTTCTAATTCATCAGTAACATAAAAATCTGAAACAACCATTGTAATAATACAATCACGAACAACTGATGTTAACTGAGATTCAAGATTTAATCGAGTTTTTCCAGCTTCAGTTTGAAAATCACTGTCTTGCGATATTGCATTATAAACAAGAGTTGCATAACCTTCTCGGTCTAAGTAAACCGTGTAAAGAAGATTTTTTGAGTGGTTTGAAAGCAAAACTTCTGAAACGTCATTAAATGGATCATCCCAAACAAGGAAGTAAGTTCCATCTAAGTCAATTGTCATGTCAAAATAAGGCAAATCAACTCCACCCACATAAAATGTGTCGTAGACAACCGCTGAAAAACCAACAATTTCAGTGTTTGATTTCGAATAAACCAAAGCACCATAAATTTTCGTGTAGTCACTGGCATCAAAATTTTGAATTACAAACGAATTTTCTGTTGTTGTAAACCAAAAATCCATGTCTGACACACTGTCATAAAGATCAGCGTAATCTTCAAAATTTTCATTGTAAAATGGATAATTTTCTGATTCACTTGTGTAAGAAAAGTAAAGTTTGTTCAATCTTTGTTCAAGATAAACATCTTCCATAACTCCACCGGTTGTTTTATCATAACGGTAAAGTTTTACCGTGTTTTGTTCTATGTCCCACTCATAGTAAACATAACCATATGAAGAACCTTCAACAGCATCCCAAGTAATTGTTCCATCAGAAAGCATTTTAAGGTTTGTTGGTGCTGGCGTTCTTAATGATGTTATGATTGTGTAAGATTTTGCTTCTGACTCAGTTTTAAACACAAAACTTTCTGGCATTGGGTTTGAAATCATTTCTTGATAAGCATCTGTTGGGTTTGGATACTTGTCAAGTTTTATCACATGTTCAAAATCAGTTGATTGTGTTGCATCAAAACTTGCTGCTGTTACTGAAAATTCAAAGTTGTAATCAAATGTTTGCCATGTAATGACGCCCCCAAGGCCTCTTGGATCAAAGCCATTTATGTAACCAATTGGAATTTTGTACTTAAACAAAATTGATGATTCGGTTTCTTCATAATTGTAGTAATATGATGAATCTTGATTTATGCCAAGTTCAAAATTAGTTGTTTGTGGCACAAAATTTGCTTCATCACTTTTTGTTGAAATAGTTAAATTAAAACCTTTAAAGTTGTCTGTAATCAAACTTTTTAATGTTAAAATGCTTACCAAAACTGGAGTTGTTGAACCAATTTCACCTGGAGTAACAACAACACTTTCAACAGGGTCAAGAGTGCTGGCATAGTAAACATAAATTGGGTTAGACCAACCACTTTCAGTTGCTATGGAAGTCTCTTGGAATTTTATGGTAATTTCATAAATGCCCTGCTTGCTCTCAAAAAGTTCTTTTGTATCAATAAAATAACCATAAAACTCTAAGGTTCTTGAAACTCTCATAACATTTATGTCTTTAATTTCTTTGTCTATGACTGTGTTTCCATAAACATTTGAAATTGAAACAGTTATTTTGGCGTTTGTTTTTGAGTTGTCATAATTGCTGTTTGCTGTTTGTTCAATGTAAACAAGATTTTGTTTTGTTGCCAATTCATCACTTGTAATGTAAGCTTTTAAAAGTGCGTCATTATCTTCCTTAAAACCAATTCGTGGAGCACGAATGCTGATTGACTTTGGTTTAAAGCCACGAGCTGTAGGAGCAGAATCTTTAAAATGTTTAGCATCATTTCCAAGCACAACAAGTTCCAAACGATAGCTGCTTCCAGAAATCATTCCTGTCATGCCATAGTATTTGAAAGTGTAAGTGTCAGTTTTTTCTTCTAGTGTTGCAATCAAACTTGTTTCTGTTGTCGAAACTTGTTCTAAAACAGTCCAAATTCCATCAATCAAAACAAATTCGCGTTCCATAGAATCAACAAATGTAAATCCATTGTCTGTTGCCTTTATTGCAAAAGTTATCATAATTGAAGTGCTTGCAACATTAAACAAACTTAATTTGTAACCACCAGCATCAACTGCTTCAATTTGGCCATCTTCTGTTCTGTTTTTTCCTTGAATTTTGGCAAAAGTTGCATTAAGTGTTGGCACTGTTTGTCCATCTTGTTGACTGCCCGTAAAACCATCAACAAAATCAATTCTTGAACTATCAAAAATTTGGCTTACTTCGTAAACAATTTCTGCACTTCTTTCACTTGAAACACACGTTCCATCTTCTTGAATCCATGATGTGTTGCTTGCAACAACAAAAATTCTGTAATTTCCATTGCTTACATTGCCAGCATTTAAGTAGTCACTTAAATTTGTGCTTAATGTTATGGTGTTGTTTGAAAATGTTAAATTTGTTCCTTCAGTTTCACCTGTTTGTGTGTTAAAACCACCAAGTAGTTTGATGTTTGGCTCAAATTCTTCTGTTTCATAATCATAATAAGCATAAACAGCATAAAAGTTTGCAAAATCATCTTTTGTTATTTCAATTCTTGAACCCTGGCTTGTTACAACTGGTTTTCTGATAACTGGATAGTATTCAAACAACG
>CAMVKM010000003.1 GCA_947168085.1 uncultured Clostridia bacterium
CTGCATTGCTTGGCTTTGTTGTTGTGTAGGTGCTGTCTGCAGCCGAACTTACCTTGTACTCTCTTACCACAGTTCCCCATTTTGCTGCACCTGCTGGATTGGCTGCTGTTGCTCCATAGGTCCAACCCGCAATGCTTGGCGTGGTTGTCCAACTGTTGTTTGCTTGTGCAATGGTAAAATTAACTGTGTGTGTTAAAACTTTGTAGTTTGTTGTTGCTGCAACACTTGATCGCATTGTGTAAGTTCCTGCATTGCTTGGCTTTGTTGTTGTGTAGGTGCTGTCTGCAGCCGAACTTACCTTATATTCTCTTACCACAGTTCCCCATTTTGCTGCACCTGCTGGATTGGCTGCTGTTGCCCCATAGGTCCAACCAGCAATACTTGGCGTGGTTGTCCAACTGTTGTTTGCTTGCGTTATTTTCCAAGATATGCTAAATGAATTGGAATTTCCATCTGCCCACTGATATGTTAAAGTGTCTGAAATTGAAAATGTAACTGAATAATTCCCAACATTTGTTTGTGAATGTCCACTTATGCCCATTTTTGAACTATCATAACCACTGACAGCATTTTTGCTAACTAAGTTTATAGCACTTGCAGCATATGTGAAACTTGAAGTTGTTAATGTTGGTTTTGTCAGTTTTGTTCTTAAACTGTAGATATATTCAATAAGACCCTGACATGCCGCTTTTTGTGAAGTAAACACACTGCTTAGTGTGTATCTGTTGTTTCCCGTGGTTTTGTGACCTGGCATTGCATACTGCCCTGAATTGTAATACCATGTGTAACCCCCATAACTAAATGTGCCTTCATAGTTCCAAACTTTGTTATCCCAACTGGTTCTAAAAGAAACTGCTGTTGATGTTCTGCTGACCATCGCAAAATTTGTCCAGTTTTGCTTTTGTGATGTGTTGTATCTGTGACAAAGCGCAATATATGCTTCACCATCTCCACACTTTGTGTAAGCACGACCAGAAATACTACCCATTGTTTCTGGATTTCCTGAAATTGTTAATGCATAGGCATTTTTACCCGTTTGAATGTTTTCAGAAAAATCGCTAGAATGGTTGCTTGTAAACATACAAACAAGAACACACCCAACAATCGTTAATAAAGTTGTCAAGATTAGAGCCACAAACTGTAGTTTAAGACAAAAATTTTGTGTTTGCTTCATAATCTTTCCTCCCTTATTGTTTTTTAAAAATGCTATTTCCCAATTTTGTGCATTATCACTTAGTATATACTATTCAAAGAAAAATAGCAAACAATTTCACATAATTTCACAAAAAATCAACTGAAAAATTAAAAATATAACAAAAAAGCCCCAAAAGGCTTTTTTTTAAAGAAGTTCTAAAGTTTTTCCATAAACTTGTTTAAATTCACCTGCAGCCTGGCTTGCAAGGTTAACTTCAAACGATATGTCTTGATTTGTTACTGTCTTTACAATTACAGAATCCCCTAAAACATCACAAATAACATCTGTTACAGCATTGTTTGATGAAATGTCAAAACATGATGCAAGACGAACCATTACAGCCAAATATTTTACTGCAACAAGGTCTTCATCTGTAACCAAATCTTTGTATTTTACCCACTCGTTGAGTGAAAAGTCTTCAAGATACTGGCATTGTGCAATAAATGCTGCAAGAATAATGTCACGATGTGATGCACCATAAATTTTTGTGTGTAAAATCACACTTAGAGCATCTTTTTGTGTTTCTGAAAAACGCATCATTGCCCCACAATTGTGCATATAGCTTGCAATTTTAAGTGCTTTTACATACAACCTGCTTGAAAGCTTGTGCATTACACGAAGTTGACGGAACAAAAGCATTGAAAGGTCAAACACATGTCTGCCATTGGTTTGATAAGGTTGATGAAAAGTTTGGTTTGACTCAAGACAAAATCCAAGCAAGTCTTGAATTGGCCTTTCAGCAGCAACTGGAAGACAATTTTTAAACAAAACGCCGTCACTTAATTTTGCTGTTGAAATTGTGAAATTTTGAACAACAAATGCACCAAAAAGCGCCTTTGCAACAGAAAGACCACAAACAATTGCTGCCAAACTCTTTTTTGAAAAGCCTTTTAAGCGTGCTTCTTTGTCCAGTTTTAGTGGAAGAACAGCGTTTAACACATTTTCAAAATCTTTTTGATCCATTACATAACCATGAGACATATCTAAATTATACTTTTTGCCCTTGCGACTAATTTTTGCAATTGTTTCAAAAATTTCGCCTGCACCAATGAATTTTATGTCTGAAGGTTCTTCCATCATGAACCAATCAACATTTTCAATTTGATTTGCAAAAAATTCTTGAATTATTTTGCTTTGTTCTTGATAATTGTTTGCTTGAATAAAAAGTTTTGCCAAATTTTCATAACCAAAAGGAATAATTTGTTTCCCTACCACACTTTTCCTAGAATAAGCAACAATCTTTGTTTGTTCTTGTTCTATTTCAAACAAAATTCCTTTTGACGCATCAATAGTGTTTATGCACATTGTTTGAAGCATTTGAACTTCTTCATCTTCGGTTAAAAACTTAAACTTAAAACCTGAAGCCATTTCCATTTCTTCTAAAAATGCAAAATGGTTTTTTGCAGCACGAAGATCACATGTTGCATAAGCCACACTTTTTGTGATTTTTTGGTTGTCACAAAACTTTCTAAACATTTTTAAAACTTCTCGGCACTGAACAGCTTGTGTTGGCTGAATAAAACCATCACGTTCAATGTCCTCATGAAGATCTAGTGATTCACAAAACTCATCAAAAACATCAAAAGAATCTATTGTTTTCCACACCACAACAAGTTTTGCCTGGTAAGGCGTTATTTCAATTAAAGCAATCTTTTCTTTTGCTTTTGGGTCCAAAATGTTTTCTTCAACTTTTTCTTCCATTTATCTAATCCTTTATTTTAATTGCCGCAACTGGGCACACACTTTCGCAAGTGTGACATTTTATGCATTTTTGCTCATCAATTTCAGCCTTTCCGTTGCTGTCAAATTGTATGGCACCAACTGGGCAAGCATTTACACATGTTCCACAACCAAAGCATGTTTGTTTGTTTACTGCGTTTGTTTTGTTCCCTTCCATTTTTTCTTTCTCCTTTTTTCGTTTGCAATATAACAAAAAACTTCACTATTGTCAATACCTAAATCCAAAAAAGTTTAAAAAATTAAGGTTTTTTGAGCGGTTTTGAAAAATTTTTGAATATTTTTAATTTTTTTTACAAATTCTCTTGATTTTTTCCAAAATTTGTTATACAATATAACTATGCGGTCGTGGCGGAACTGGTAGACGCGCAAGACTAAGGATCTTGTGGTGTAATAGCCGTGGAAGTTCGAGTCTTCTCGATCGCACCAAAAAAACCTAGGTTTCCCCCAAGGTTTTTTTTGTTCCGCCACGCGTGGCGGAACTGGTAGACTGCACAGCCTTACGGATCTTGTGGTGTTGTTTTCGTGGAAGTTCGAGTCTTCTTTGGCTTTTGTTATATTGATTTAACTTTTTTTCATATTGACATTTTTACTGTTTTAATGTATAATAAAAATGTAAAAAAAACTTAAATAAGAGGAGACCACATGCAACAACAAAATCGAATAGACATTACTGATTTAGCTAACCACATAACAAAACTTGATAGTGGTGCTTGTGAAAAATTTGTTTTTGAAATGAACGGCAAAAAATATGTGTTTAAATATAACCTTGTAAATGTGGTAAATTTGGGATATTCAAATAGTTTTAACTGCAAAAATTATGATATTGTTGAAGTGTTTTCCTTTTACTTTTTAAAAAATGTTGGTTGCGATTTTGGCTTGTTTTAGAGGGAAAAATGGATGCATATCGCCATATTTTAAAAACAAAGATGTTACAAACGAGTTTAATTTTGCAAGCATTTTAATGAATTTACAAAATAATGAAAAAATTCCACAAAACTATGCTGAAAATCAAGATGAAATTCGTGATTTTTCTGTAAAATACAAAAAAGGACACAACTTTGGTAAACAGTTTTTAATTTCAACCGAACAAATCACAACAAAAGCAAAAGAATTTTGCGAAAAATATCACATGGCTTTTGATGAAAAAAGCACAAAGCAAAAATTAGACATAATTGCAACTTGTGATTTTTTTACAGCAAACAATGACAGACATTGGTGCAACATTTTGTTTTTAGAAAAAACAATAAATGGCAAAAAAACACTTGAACTTGCTCCCCCTTTTGATAATGGGTTGTGTTTTGGACATGAAGATTTTGACAACTTTGGAGCAAACAGACTTTTTTCTGTTTGGCAAGCAATGGGGATTTCAGAAAACAGCAGAATTGAAAGTTTTGAAAATAACAAATATTTTGAAAAACAAAAAATTTTAGCTTGTGATATATTTGAAACTTGCAAGAGCAACAAAAAACTAAAACAAATTGTAGATAATTGCCAAAACATTGATTTTGAACAACTTTTAAATAATTTTGAAAAAGATTACAATTTAGAGCTAAGTTCAATTCAAAAACAAGTGATGACCGAAACTTTTGAATTTAAAAGAAACTATTTTAATGTTGCAACAAAAAAACTTGAAAAAAGACTTTTAAGGCAAAAAAACAACAAACAAACAGCAAATACATTATGCCAATAAAAAAACTAGGAATGTTCCTAGTTTTTTTATTTTAAAATGGCTTGTTTAAAAGCAAAATGTTTTAAGTTTGCGGAAGAAAGCACAACATTTTGCAAACTTTGTGTTTTTTGTTTTAAAGCTTCTACAAAATTTGCTTGCTGCAACTTTTCAAAAGCAAGATTAGAAACAAATTGCTGTCCTCTTTCATTTGGATGAATTCCGTCTTGGCAAAGCAAACCGTTAAGTGAATTTAGCTTAAGCATCTCACTTCTGTAATCAAAAAATGTGCAGTTGTTTTGATAAGCAATTTTTGTAATCGCTAAATTAAAAAGTTCTTGATGACGGTAGATGTTTTGTTTGTCACCTTGCAAAAATTCCAAAATTTTTTGTGCATCAAAGTTTTTAGATAAAACATTATCAAAATAATCTTCTGCACAAACCGGACAAAGTGATGTAACAACAACCTTTGCTCCACTTGATTTCAAAATTTTTAGGCTCACATCAAGCATTGTTTCAAACTCACATAGTGGTGTTCGTGGTGCATGAAAACTTTGTGGTGATTTTTCAACTTCTGTCCAATTATAATCAGCATCATTTCCACCTAAAGCCAAAACAACCATTTCACCATCATGATTTTCTTTTGCAAACTTATCAAAAATTCCCCTTTCAAAAACCTTTTTAAGAGTTTGCCCAAATTTTGAATTGTTTTCAATTTTTGTGTTTAACCTTTCTTCCAACAACAAAACAGCATTTGTTTTTAAATTTTCTGGCTTTAAATTGTTTAAAAACAAACCTTTTGCAATAGAATCTCCAAAAATTGTAATTTTTTCTGTCATAATGCTTTACCCCCTTTTGCTAATCACATTATATGACATTAGTTTTTGCAATTCAAGAGAATTTATGAATTTTTTCTTCTACAATTTTTTGCTTAAAAAATAGAGAAATTTAAACACTCTACCACCAGTAGAATTTTTTGTTCTACAAACTTTTTTAAAAAGTTGCTTAAATTTAGTTGCTTTTTGTGCCAAACTTATGTTATATTATATGTATGGAAATAAATGAAGTAGTAGCAAAAAATTTGATTGCTTATCGAAAACAAAAGGGGTTAACTCAAGCCGAACTTGCCGAAACAATCAATTATTCAGATAAATCAATTTCAAAATGGGAGCGTGGGGAATGCCTTCCAGATGTTGCTATTTTAAAACAATTGGCAGATTTTTACGGTGTTACCGTAAATGATTTTTTAAACGAAAGTCAAGAAGTTAAAGTTGTTAAACAAAAGAAAAAGTTTTTACGTAAAAAAATTATTGTTCCACTTTTGTCTGTTGGCCTTGCTTGGCTTGTAACAATTGTTGCTTTTGTGTGCCTTTCAATTTTTGCCACACAAATAGACAAAAAATGGCTTTGGCTTTTGTTTGTTTATGCTGTTCCTGTAAGTGCAATTATTGTAATTGTTTTTGCAAATATGTGGAAAGAAAAAATCACCAATTTTGTTGCAATAACGGTTTTGATATGGACAATAACCCTAAGCATCTTTTTAAGTGTGCCTTATGTAGACAATCTTTGGAGTTTGTTTTTGATTCCAGCAGTACTCCAAGTTTTAGTGGTTTGGTGGTTTTGGCTTAAAGCAGAATTTAAAGAAAAATTTAAGTTTAGCACAAAAAACAAAAAACAAAAACGTGCCGAACAACAAGAAAACCAAGAAAATCAAGAAAATCAAAAAAAGACTGAAAATTAATTCAGTCTTTTTTTAGTTCCCAACCACACTAACAGTGCCGTTTTCAATGTTAAAGGGTAAAATTGTCCACGAAATTGTAACAAAATCTCGTCCATTTGCAAACACATAATTATCTTTGTAAGCCTCTTTAAGATAAATCATAAAAATATATGTTCCCGCTCTTAGCGCTTGCGTGTTGCCTTCCATTGTCATTTTTGTAGAGTCAAAGTTTTGTAAAACACTTGTGGCATCTTGCGTGGTTCCACTAAAAGTAAATTCGTTGTTTGTTTTGTTTAGACTTGGATTTGTAAGAGTTTTCTTACTTATAGTCCAAGAAACTTGCTTTGATGCTGCGCCATCGCTAAACTTGTAGTTTTCTGTTGGCGTAAAGGTTGCGAAGTAGGTTCCTGCATTTTTTGCACTTGTTGTTCCACCCACAGTTAGTTTGGTTGTGTCATAGCTTGTCCAAGCAACGTTCCTTGCTTTACCATTGTAAGTGAGCGAGCCACTTTGGCTTGGCAACGCACTTGCGTCAATGTTTGCTTTTGCAATAGTCCATTCAAAAGTTAGGGCATCTGTTGTTCCGTCGCTCCACTGATAGTTTTTCTTTGGCAAAATCGAAAACTGATAAGTTCCGGCATTTATGGCTTGTGCTGTTCCTTGAAGCTCCATTGTTATTGCATCAAAGCCCGTTATTGTTGGATATTGCACCGAATCATTAAAAGTTAGATTTGCAGGAATTGTTACTGTTGGCTTTGTTAAGCTTGTTTTGTTGATTGTCCATGAAAGTTGCACTGGCGTTGTTGAACCATTTGCCCATTTGTGAAGCGTTGTGTCTTTTAACGCAATTGTAACATAATAGGTTCCAGAGTCAGTGGCTTTGTCAACACCTGTAATTTCCATGTCATTTGAATTAAAATCATTCATCAAAAAGTTTTGAACTGAACCATCATAGTTGTAGGTTGCACTTCTTGCTGTTGGCGCTGTTTGTTTAAACAAAAGTTCTGGATATTGATTTGCCTTAAAATACCACTCATTTGTTGTCCAAGTGTTTTCAAAATTGCTTGGCTTTGTGTTATCTGAAACTGATTGCATGTTTGTTGTTGTGTAAGGGCTGCATCCTGTGGCCGTAAGATGAGTACTACTCCAATACAACCCCAAAGAAGAAAGTGAACTATCAGCATAACAATTTGTCATAGAAAGATAAGCATATTGTGTTTGAGACATGTCTGTTATACAAAAAATTTGGGCACAATTAATACCCTCTATCTTTGCAGCATTATAACAATAGGAAATTGTTGTTGTTGAATTTGCGGTAAGATTAGAACCATATACTTCACTAAGAATGCCACCAACATCGTAACCACACAAATTTCCTTTGTTATAGCAATAAGATACGTTTGCTGATGACTTATCAAACCTTCCAACAATTCCGCCAACAACACTAAACACTGTTGTTGATGCTGTAACATTGCCTAAATTGTAACAAAAACTAATGTTGCAATTTATACTAGCAACACAACCAACAATTCCACCACAAATGGTTCCCCATGTGTTTGGCATGTTCACACTACCTTTGTTAAAACAATTTTTTATTGTCAGAACGGCATTTCCACCAGCATATCCAAGAAGTCCACCCACTGTTGCAGTACTCGACACCGCACCATAATTACAAGAATTTTGAATTGTGCAAGGATCAAAAGTTATGCCAATAAGTCCACCCACAATATCTCTACCATTAACTGCTGAATGGTTCACACAACCGTCAAAAACAATAGAACTAGTTGCATCAACGCCATCAAACTGCCCAACAATTCCACCAACCCGACTGTCGCCATTAACAGTGCCCAAATTTTGACAATTCAAAATTTTTTGTTGTTTTGTGGGTTCTCCATTGCTTCCACCCAAAATTCCACCGACAACAAAATTGTTTGGCGCTGAAATGCTTGATGAATTCACGCAATTTTCAATAACAAATTCTGCGTTTGCTCCACCAATGGCACCACAAATTCCAGCGGTCCAGTCGTTGCCTGTGATGTTTCCATCATTAATGCAATTTCTTATGGCACCAACTGAATTTTGAATGTAACCAGCAATCCCACCTGTGGTGTCACCATTACCATTTATTGAACCTGCATTTTTGCTGTTTTGAATAACAATGTTTGTATCGCAAAGCCCAATAATGCCACCCGCTCTAGAACTAGACACTGTGCCAGTGTTTAAACAATTTGAAATTACGCTTTGCATTGATGATGTATCTGCATGCCCAACAATTCCACCAGTATGAGATGATGATGTTATATTTCCGCTGTTTGTGCTATCAAAAAGTTTAAAAACCGAATTAGGATAAACATAACCAACAACTCCACCAACTCCCGATGTCCCATTAACTGGTTTTAAATTTTCACAATTAATAATTTTAGCATTATAATAAATTACGCCAATAATTCCACCAACTGAACATGATGGCTTAGATGTGCTATTGATATTTCCATTATTTTGACAACTTTCAACAATTAAACTTGATGTTGTTACTATTTGTCCAACAATTCCACCAATATCAAAATTGTCTGTGTCGTTGCAAAGAACAATTTGACCTTGATTGGAGCAATTTTTAATTTCTCCATGTTCTGCATGACCAACAATTCCGCCACAAATGTCTGTTGCTGTTAATGTTCCAGAGTTTGTGCAATTTAATATTTGACAATAACAATCGCCCCAAAAACTACCACAAATACCCCCCACATAAGTATCATTTACATGACCAGATACTGCAGCATTATTACTGCAATTTTGTAAAATAATTTGATTACCCACAAACTCTCCAACAATTCCACCAGCGTAATTTGTTGATGCATTAATCACACCACTATTTGTACAATTTTCAATCAAAACATTTGTTACCGAATTAACACCCCTACCAACAATTCCACCACATGCTTTAGTTATTGTTGTTAATGCCCCAGAATTTGAACAATTTTTTATGGTTAAAGATTTTGTTCCTTCATTATATCCACCAACGATTCCACCAACAGAACTGTAACCACTGATATTAACAGCACTAGAACAATTTTCAATTAAAATAATGCCCCGAGTAAAACCAATAAAAGCACCTATTTCAATCCAATCAGGTTGATTTTCATAAACTGTCCCTGTGTAAGTTATTGTTCCACTTATAATGCTTAAATTTTTTATGTAACCATTGTTTATACAACCAAACAAACCAGCTTGTTCATAAGGCCCAACATCAACATTAATTACTAAATTTGCAATCGATTTGTTGTTGCCATCATAAAAGTAACTACATAAATCTTCAGCATGATTAATTGGAATCCAGTGATGACTAGAACCATTAAGGTCAATATTTACTGTTTGTTTGAAGTAGCAATTATTAAAATTTGAATAATTTGCACTAAGATACGCCAAGTTTTCGGCACTTTCAACCAAATAGGGATCGCTTTCAGTTCCTGTGCCATGAGTAAACGCAGTAGCATTACCAGACCACGCTGCTGTGGAAGGAGCATCAACGGGAGAAACTACTTCCAAATTTTTTTGTGTTTGGGTTAAATTAACAACTAAAAGCCCCCCCCCCGCAAGGGTTAGAGCAAAAATTACACAAACTAAAATAGTTTTCCAATTTTTCAATGCAAAACTCTTAAAACTTTTGTTTGTTTTCATAATTTCCCCCTATTTTTTGTTTTAGATACACTTTAATTCGCCATACTCTCTTGCTAAGGCTGCGAAAAGTGAATCTACATATTGTCTATGGTCATAGTATACACAATTTTTGTGAAAAAATCAAATGTTTTTAAATGAAAAGTTAAAAAATTTTAAAAAAAATTGATTTTGGGTTAAAACTGGTTGTTTTTAACAAAAAAAGTGTGAAAAAATCACACTTTAAACAAAAAATTTTTCAATAATATAGTTTGAAACCTGAAAATTTGTTATTTTTAAATAACCATTTTGTATTGATATTAGACCGCTTTGTTGTAATTCTTTTAGCTCTTTTTCAAATTGCTTTTCAAAATCTGTGTTAAATTTTTTGTTAAAATCTTTTAAATTTAACCCATTTTCAGTGCGAAGAGCCAGCATAATTGTTTCGTTTTGCGCTGTTAAAGGAGTTTCTTTTTCAACATTTTGTTTTTGAAAAGGCAAATTTAGGTAATCATCAAGACTTTTGGTGTTTTCATAGTGCTCGCCACCAAAAAAAGAATAGGCAGCAACACCAAAGCCCAAAAACTCGCCACGAGCCCAATAGTTTTGGTTGTGCTTGCACTCAAAACCCTTGATGGCAAAATTGCTGATTTCATAACGATTGTAGCCATGCTTTTTTAATTCTTGAACAGCCGTTTCATAAAGCTTTACGCTTTGATCTTCATTTGGCAAAACAACCTGTTTTGAATTTACCATTTTGAAAAGTTGTGTGCTTTCTTCAACCATAAGTCCATATGCTGAAATGTGACAAACACCTTGATTTGCCAAAAAATTTATCGCATTTTTTAGATTTTGTGTTGTTTGGTTTGGTGTGCCAATTAAGATGTCTGCATTAATATTCTTAAATCCCGCATTTTTTGCCCACAAAATTGCATTTTCAAAATCTTTTTTTGTGTGTGGTCTGCCTAAAAACTTTAAAACTTTGTTGTTACAGGACTGCAAACCAAAGCTCAAACGATTTATGCCAGCGTTTTTGTAGGCAAAAGCTTTTTGCTCATCAAAACTTTCGGGGTTTGCTTCTAATGTTATTTCACAAGTTTTTGTTAGATTAAAATTTTGTTTTATGGTACTTAAAATTTGGCAAATGCATTCACTTGGCAAAATTGAAGGTGTTCCGCCCCCAAAAAAGATTGATTTTAGTTTGTAATCTTTCAAAATTTGTTTGTAGGTTAAAATTTCTTCTTGCAATCTTTTTGTGTAAAATTCAAAACAATTTTGTTTATTAATAAAAGACACAAAGCCGCAATAAATGCATTTGGACACACAAAAAGGAATGTGTATGTAAAAACTTAATTCTTTCATATCTTTCCTTTTAGTTATCTATTTTTAAAATGTTTATGAAAGCTTCGGCTGGAACTTCAACATTTCCAAGTGTTCTCATACGCTTTTTGCCTTCTTTTTGCTTTTCCAAAAGTTTGCGTTTTCTGGTGATGTCTCCACCATAACATTTTGCTAAAACATCCTTTCTAACAGCTTTTACTGTTTCACGAGCAATAATTTTTCCACCAATTGCAGCTTGAATTGGAACTTCAAATTGTTGCCTTGGAATTGCTTCTTTTAACTTTTCAGCAATCATTCTTCCACGTTCTTGTGCGTGCTCACGATGAACAATAAGGCTTAACGCATCACATGGCTCACCTTTTAGCAAAATGTCTAGTTTTACCAAATCGCTTGGCCTGTAGTCACTAAGTTCATAGTCAAGACTTGCATAACCTTTTGTCCTGCTTTTTAGGTTATCAAAAAAGTCATAAATAATTTCGTTTAATGGCATGTCATAAACAAGTTTAACTCGCCTGTCGTCAATATATTGAACATCGATGCTAATTCCTCTGCGCTGTTGGCAAAGGTCCATAATACCACCCATATACTCTGGTGGTGTGTAGATGTGCATATGAACAAAAGGCTCTTCCAAACGCTGTATGGTGCTTGGTTCTGGCAAATTTGATGGGTTGCTTACTTCAAGCATGCTTCCATCTGTTTTGTAAACATGATAACTAACACCCGGCGCTGTTGTTATAATTTCTAAATTAAACTCACGTTCAATTCGCTCCTGAATGACTTCCATGTGAAGTAGCCCCAAAAATCCACACCTAAATCCAAAACCAAGTGCAGTGGAATTTTCGGCGGTGTATTCTAAAGCGCTGTCATTTAGTTTTAGTTTTTCCAACGCATCTTTAAGTTCGTTAAACTTGCTTCCATCTGCTGGAAAAATTCCAGAAAACACAACTGGCTGAACTTTTTTGTAACCAGCAAGTGGCTTTGGAATTGGATTTGTTGCGCTTGTGATTGTGTCACCAACTTGAGTGTCTGCAACTTTTTTGATGCTTGCACAAACATATCCAACTTCACCAGCGCTTAAACAATCGCAAGGTTTTGGAGATGGTGTAAAATAGCCCACTTCAGTTACATCGAACTGTTTTTGTGTGTGCATAAACAAAATTTTGTCGCCAGCTTTTAGTGTTCCATCAAACACACGAATCATGCACACAGCTCCTTTAAAATTGTCGTAGTAACTGTCAAAAATAAGGCATTTTAATGGAGCATTTTTATCACCTTTTGGAGCGGGAAATTCTTTTATGATGCCATCAAGAACTTGTGTTATGTTAATTCCTTCTTTTGCAGAAATTTCTGGTGCATGCATTGCTGGAATTCCAACAACATCTTCACTTTCTTGTTTTGCTTTTTGTGGGTTTGCACTTGGAAGGTCAATTTTGTTGATTACTGGCAAAATTTCAAGGTTGTTGTCTAGCGCTAAGTAGGCATTTGCAAGCGTTTGCGCTTCAACACCTTGCCCAGCATCAACAATTAGTATTGCCCCTTCACATGCAGCAAGTGAACGGCTTAC
Organism: uncultured Clostridia bacterium; assembly: GCA_947168085.1. Taxonomy (GTDB): domain Bacteria; phylum Bacillota; class Clostridia; order Christensenellales; family UBA1242; genus UBA7584. The sequence continues at coordinate 12,881 of CAMVKM010000003.1, forward strand.
TTCATACGTAAAGTCAACATGCCCTGGAGTGTCAATAAGGTTTAAAACATATTCAACGCCATCTTTTTTGTAAAGCATTCTGGTTGGTGCAAGCTTTATGGTGATTCCACGCTCCCTTTCAAGATCCATGCTGTCAAGCAGTTGATTTTGCATATCACGAGTGGCAAGTGTTCCTGTTGCTTCGATAAGCCTGTCTGCCAAAGTGCTTTTTCCATGATCTATGTGTGCAACAATACAAAAGTTGCGAATGTTTTTTTGTTCAGCCATAAAAATTCTCCAAAATTTTAGTTTTTCTTTGTTTATTATATCAAAAAGATGAAAAAGTTGCAAGAATTTTTAATTATTTACAAAAAAATATGCAAAAATAGTAGTCTTTTTTATATTTTTATGATATATTTATTGTAATACAAAATTTGGGGAGAGTTTTTTATGGACATAAAAGATAGTTGGCTTTTAAATCAATTTGTGGCTCACAGAGGCTTTCACAACAAAGAAAATCCAGAAAACACATTAGGTGCAGCAAAGAGAGCCATTGAAAACAATTATGCTATTGAATGTGATGTTAGAATGCTTGCTGATGGAACACTTGTGTTGTTTCATGACGACACATTGTCTAGAGTTACACACAAAGATGGTTACGTTTCTGCTCTTTTAAAAGACGATTTGAAAAAAATGAAAATTTTGGATAGTGAACAAACTATTCCAACAGTTGAAGAACTTTTAAAACTTGTTAATGGACAAGTTCCAATTCTTTTTGATATTAAAGATAGTGACGTAAAAAGTGACCGAAAACTTGAAAAAACACTCTCTGAACTTTTAGATAGCTATGATGGCGAATTTGCTGTTGCATCATCAAACCCTTATGTTGTTTGGTGGTTTAAAGAAAACAGACCCGCCTTTTTAAGAGGTTATGTTTCAAGTTTTTATCGTAATGAAGAAGAGGGCAAACAATTTGTTAAATCTTGGATTGTGAGAAAACTTTTAAAACACCTTGCATTAAGAAAAAAAATTAAACCAAATTTTGTTATGTATTGTAAAGACAATTTGCCAAACCGTTTTGTTAAAAAGGCAAAACTACCAGTGCTTGGTTGGACTGTTAGAAGCAAAACGGAACTTGAAAAAACTTTTAAATACGCTGATAACATTATTTTTGAAAATTTTGAACCTAAGATATAAAAAATATGCTGCAATGCAGCATATTTTTTTGTGTTAAGTGTTGTTTTTTAGCTATTTTTGTTGTTTGTTTTGTTGTGTCTACTTAAAATTCTTTCAACATAGTCTTTTACTGTTATTTTGTTCTTTTTGTGTTTTGAAACAAAATATGCAACAAGTTTTTCAATTCCAAAAAACAACAACAGCAAAACAACAATTGAAGCAAGACCAATGTAAAGCCACATATATCCCCTTTCACTCATTATATCAATTTGCAGCAAATTGTAAAGTGGTGTGCCAAAAAACAAAGATGTTCCATAAAGATTTGAAAACATCAAAAATCCTGCAATAACACAAACCAAAACACTTGAAATAACAATTAAACGATATTTGTTAAATGGCCAAGACACTCTTGCAATAACAAGAATTTGGTTTAGAGTTAAAAGCACAACAATAATAGTTTGAACTTCGGCTGGAGTTAACTTTAAAACACCTTGCATAAAATACAAGAAAACAGCAATAGTAAACACAACAGCAGCTCCTAAAGCCGATTTTGAAAGAATGCTCCGCAAAAAGCCATCTTTAATAAGTTCTTTGTTTGGCTGCAACGCCAAAGCAAAACTTGCAAGGCCAATTGCAAAATATTCCATAAGTATTAATTGCACTGGCGAAAATGGATACTCAAAAGCAAACAAAATACAAAAGATTGAAAAAGCAACAGAAAACATTGTTTTTGTCAAAAACAGCGGCGCTGAAATTCTAATGTTGTTTGTAACTCTTCGTCCTTCAGCAACAACATTTTGCATACGGCAAAAATTGCTGTCTGTTAAAATTAATTGAGAAACTCTTCTGGCAGCATCTGCTCCGCCCCCAATTGCAACCGAACAATCAGCTTCTTTTAATGCCAAAATGTCATTAACACCATCACCAATCATTGCAACTTTTTTGCCACTTAATTTAAGCGCTTGAATCAAAAGTTTTTTTTGATGTGGAACAACTCTTCCAAACACAACATATTCACTTGCAACCTTAACAACTTCTTCATCTGTTAGTCCTTCAAGACTAATGTATTTGTCTGCCCCAGCAATTCCCGCACGACCCGCAACTTCGCTAACTGTTAATGGATTATCACCAGAAATAACCCGAACAGTAACACCGTTTTCATTAAAATATTTTATGGTGTCAATAGCATCTTGCCTAATGTTGTCTTCCAAAACAATAAGCCCCAAAGGATTTATTGTTTTTGGTTTTGTTTTTCCATCATAAATTGTTTTGCTGGTTGCCACAACCATAACACGAAAACCCATTGCAGCAAAATCGCTAACTTGCTTTAAAATGTCTGTGTGCTTTTCTTTGATTAAAAGCATTTCTGGTGCGCCCATAAAACATGAACCCAGTTCTTGAAATGTTACACAAGAAAATTTTGTTTCACTTGAAAAGTTGAAATGTTTTAATTCTTTGTAAACTTTTTTTGGAACAAAATGTTTTTTTAGTGCAAGTGATGTATCATTGTCGCCATCTAGGCATGCAAACATGCTTTTTATGATGCTGTCTAGTTGCTTTTCATTAGTGTTGTTTAAACAAACAAGTTGTTTTAAGTTCATGCTTCCATCAGTGATTGTTCCTGTTTTGTCCATACAAATTGTGTTAACCCTTGCAAGCATTTCAATACAGTAAAGATCTTGAACCAAAATGTTTTTCTTTGCAAGCCTTATAACGCTCACAACAAGTGCTGTTGAAGTTAAAAGGAAAAGCCCTGATGGAATCATTCCCAAAATTGCACCCGCTGTCTTTACAATTGTGTTGTTCACATTTTCAACACCTGTGTAGGAACGATAGAACAAAAGTACTGCAATTGGAATAATAATTGTTCCAATAATTTTTATGATGTAGTTTAGGGTGTTCAAAATTACAGAATTTGGTTTTTTGTATTTCTTTGCTTGATTTGCAAGATTTAAAACAAATGTGTCTAAACCAACTTTGTCTGCCCTAACTTTTGCAAAACCACTAACAACAAAACTTCCAGACAAAACTGTGTCGCCTGCCTTTTTTGTTATTGGAACGCTTTCACCAGTAAGCAGCGATTCATTAACCCTTACTTCACCTTCTAAAACAATGGCATCACAAGGAATTTGTTGCCCATTTTCAAGAATTACAACATCATCTAAAACAATTTGATTTGCAAAAATTTCTTGAGTTTGTCCATCTCGCACAACCTTTGTTTTTGATGCTGCCACCAAAGACAATTTGTCTACAAGTTTTTTTGATTTTAAACGCTGAATAATTCCAATAAGCCAGTTTGCAATCACAACCACCAAAAATGTGAGTTGAGTGTAGGCCCCAATAACAATTAAAACAATGGCAATAGCAAAAAAGATTGCATTAAAAAATGTGCAAGTTTCTTGCATTATTATTCCAAAAACAGATTGTGAATTTTTGGATTTGTCTGGGTTGTTGTAGCCCATTTTGTTTCGCTCTTCAACTTGGCTTGAACTTAATCCAACATTTACGTCTGGTTTAATCCGTTTTGGAACACGTCCCTTTTTCCTTTTATATTGTTTTTCTTTCATAAACTAAATTATAACATATATTTTATTTAATTGCAAAAGAAAAAGTGAAAAAAAATTTTAAATTTTAAAAAATTTTGTAAAAAACAAAAAAAGGCTTGTGCCTTTTTATTGTTTATCTTAACAACCTAAAGCTTTATCTTTGTGTTGTTTACTGTATGTTTGGTCTTTTGATTTACCAATATGCAATGTGTTTTTAATCTTTGTTGTAAGTTTATGTGCTTCGTTGAACTCATTCACAAACTTTTGTTGTTCTGTAAAGTTGTTGCCTGATTTATTTATCATTTCTTTTTGCATTTCTTGCACAATACCACGATTGTCAATTGACCAAAAACCTGTTGTTTGACCATCTTGTGCTGGACCATCAAGCACAATTTCTGGGCCATAAATTTGATTGATCAAATCTCTTTCCTGATCATTTAATCGATCCAAAAATCCCTCTGCTGTAAATTTGTTTGAAAGTCTTTCTCCAACATTTTCAAGACCTTTTTGCATAAACGCTTTCATGTTGTCGTTTTTAACATCAAATTTGCTAGAGAATTTACAAGCATTTAGTGCATCTATTGCAAGTTTTGCTTGCAATGTTGCGCTTAAATCAACCTTATCATCAAAACCTTGTTTGGATTTAAAACTTTTTTCAAGTTCGGTTAATCCATTTTTACCCATTTTGGCACATTCTATAACTTTGTCTGAATTTTCTGACACATAAGCACTAATCATTTCAGAAAATAAATCTTCGTTTTCTATGTCTTTTGTTACATCAAGTTTTGAAACAGTTTGTTGTTTTGCATATTCTTTATTCACAATAAGTGCTGATTTTCCACGAATGTTTTTAAGGTTTAATTTTAATTCAGGGTCATTAGCAAACTCGTTGTTATTGTTTATGTGTTCTTCCAAAATTGATGCTGATTGTCTGTAAAGATCTATTCTTTTTTTGTTAATTTCATCAAAACCAAAAATTGACCCCGCAAAACCACCCAATTTCTTTTCAAATTTGTCACGTTTTTTTGCTGCCTTTGCTGCTTGTTTTGCTGCATATTCATTTTCTTTTCTAAGTTCTTTTTCAAGATTTTTTCTTAGTCTTTCATTGTTTGGATCCAATCTAAGCATGCTTTGAAGATCATTAACTTTTTTCATTTGTTTTCCAAGTTTTACTGCCACTTTTGCAGCAAAAACTGTTGGATCTCTAAAATGAGAGTAAGCTTTTAGGGCATAATTTGTTCCAAAACCAGCGGCAATTCCAGTTCCAGCCAAAAGCCCAATTCCAGTAACTCCCAAAGTTGGAATCACAGAACCTGCAGCCACAGCACCACTCACAAGACCAGCTGCCACTGGCGCCAAAAATCCACCACTTGCAGCAATAATTCCAACACCCAAAGCCGCACCCGCAATAAGGCGAATTCTTGAACGACGTTGAGCTTTCAATTTTTCTTGTAATCCACTTAAGTCCTCTGCTAGTTTTGGGTCTCTTTTAAGACTGGCATTTTTAATTTTGTCAAGCTCAGACAAAATAACAGTGCGGTTGTCATGAATGATTTCCTTTTCTGTTCTAAACATGCCTTCACTTAAAAGCATGAGCTTCATTTCACTTTGTGTTATTACATCACCATCAGGACTTTTAAAATTTTGTCCATCAACTTCCCAACCAATTTGTTTAGCTAAATCTGCAATTTTTTTAGGATCGTTAATCATTGCTCTTTTTTCTTCAATTTTTTTGTTAATTTCCTGAGCTTTTGTGTCAGTGCTTGAAACAAATTTGTTGTCTTTTCTTAATTTAAAATTTTTAGACAAAGAGTAGCCGTCTTCAAGATATTCCGAAAACTGTGCCATCATTTTTGCGTTTGTCATTGCCTTTGTTATGTCTTCAATTTTTACTTCATTCCCAGAAACATCAAAAAATTTTTGGTTTTCAAATTTGTAACCATTTTGTGTTGCCCATTCCAAAATTGTTTTAAAAAAATCTGTTTGCATTAAACCTGCCATATTTTTTTACCTTCCTTTTTGCTTTTCGTTGTTCTTGAATCCTTCAAACCTACAAAACTGTTTTAGCATTCTGTTGTTATGATATAACAAAAACAAAAAAAAGTCAAACAATTTAACCAAAAAAAGTCACATTTTTAGGGCTTTTTTATGTTTTTTTAATATTTTTTTTAATTTTTGAACAATTTTTGAATATTTCATTTGCAAAAAAACAAAAATTGTGTTATCATCATTTTTATGAAATCAGTTATTGTTAGTGGTGCCTGTGGTGGCATGGGAAAAGCAGTTTGTGAAAAACTTGCCCAAAACAATTTTCAAGTTTTTGCTCTTGACATTGGTGGTAAGCCAGCCAAAGGCTGCGAGTTTGTTAAATGTGATGTTAGAGATTTAAACAGCATTGAAAACGCATTTGAAATCATTAAAAGCAAAACAAAAAAAATTGATGCAATTGTTCATTTTGCTGGAATTTATGATTTAAATTCTTTGATTGAAATTGATGAAAAAGATTTTGTCAAAATTTTTGATATCAATTTTTTTGGCATTTACAGAATTAATAAAATCTTTTTTCCACTTCTTGAAAAAGGGAGCAAAATTTTGATGACATCAAGTGAACTTGCCCCACTAAATCAACTTCCTTTCACTGGTCTTTATGGCATTACAAAATCAACCATTGAAAAATATGCTTTTTCACTCAGAATGGAAATGAATTTGCTTGGAATAAAAGTTTGTTTGCTGCGCCCCGGCGCCGTTAAAACAAGCCTTTTAAATGCATCAACCACTGCCCTTGACAAATTTTGTAACAACACCAAAAATTTTAAATGTAATGCTGAAAAATTTAAAAAGATTCTGAATTCTATTGAAACAAAACATATTTTGCCAGAAACAATTGCAAACACAGTTTTAAAAATTTTAAAAGCAAAAAAACCCAAATATGTGACAAAAGTTAACACCAACAAATGGCTTAAACTTTTAAGCTCACTTCCAAAATCTTGGCAAGTTAAAATTATTGCAAAAATTTTAAAACCAAAACAAAAAAACCACTAAGTTTAGTGGTTTTTATTTTCCTGCAAAAAAGTAACTTAAATCAACTTTTTTAACCAATTCTTCAAATGGAACTCTGCCATCTAAAATAAATGAAATCCAATGCTTTTTGTTCATGTGCCACCCTGGAAAAACTGTTTTAAAATCAACATCTTCAGGGTTTCCACGAACGATTAAAATTTCAACTTCTTTGTCTTCAGTTGCGCCTAACTTTTGAGCGTTTACATTAAAAATTCCAGCATACCACTTGGCGTTGTCTTGACGACGAAAAACTGCATAGCGTGGAAATTTTTCCCACAAATGTTCCGGATCATCTCCACGACGCTTTTTTATGTATGACACAATGTCTAGTGACAATTTTTCATCAAACGCAGTGTTTTTAAAACATTGTTTTTTTATGTCTTTTAAAACATCTTCCACTTCTTGCCTAACTTGTTTGCTAAACCCACCAGAAAAACCTTTTACTTTGTAAAGAGTGTAAGGCTCATTAAAATCTTTGTCAAAAACTTCGGTTGAAACCCCTTGTTTTTTTGAATACTCCACAACAAGCAAAAACTTGTTTTCTACAATATCTTTTTTGAAAACAAAAACATCTTTTTGCTTAACAAAACCAAATTTTTCAAAAGCATCATCAATTGGTTTTTGGTTTGCAAAAATTTCTTGTTCAAACTTTGCCATTTTTGCTCCTTAATAACAGTTTTTTATAAAAATGTTTTTTTGAGTGAACTTTTTGTCAAGTTTTTGTTTTATTTGCTGCCACTGAGTTGAATTATCAAAAACATTGTCAAGTTTTCCAACCCTCAAAAAGTCAGCAAAATCTTTAAACTCATTAAGAACAAACTCTGCAAACTCAAAAGTTTCAACTGGTTCAATTGAAAGCCATGTTTTAACTCCATTTTTTCTTGAAGCAATCAAAAATTCTTTTATGCTTTCAAAATCATTTTTCAAATCTTCACTAATTGACACCCCAACAATGTCTTCTTCATTAAAAACATCTAAAATGTTTAAAACTTTTTTTGGAAATCTTGACAAAAACAAAACACTTGCACCATGTTCATGCAAATTTTCAACAACCCACCTTGTGTGTGAATTGTCTGCAAATGGCAAAGGCTCGGTTTTGTAAGAAACTAAAACCCTTAAATTTGAATACATTTCAAAATCAATTTCGTTTTTTATTGGAAATCTTGCTCTTTGATTGAATTTACAAAATTTACAACCAACATTGCAAGTTTCATAAATATTTAAATATGTGTCCGCATCAAACGGAAAACCTTGTTTCCTAAACATAACAATTTCCTTTTTAATTTTTGTGTGCTGTAATGATTGTTTTTGAACTTTTGTTGACAACAAAAACCATATTTTCAATTTTGCAGTAAAAATTCTTGCCTTTTTCACAAATTTTTGAGTTTTTTATCTTGTTTTTGCAAAAAAGCAAAACATTTTCATCTTTTAAATCTAGATTTTTCTTAATTCGTATTTCACCTAAAGTTGTTGTGTGCAAAAGTTCAAAGTTAAAAGTCATAGTCTTACCTCAAAAAAATTCTATCACAAAAATTTTGTTTTGTATAGGCTTTTAAAACAAAAAAATCTCCTTTTAAATCAAAAAGAAGATTTTTAACAATTATTTAATGCCATACATTTTACAAAGAGCATCATGCTCAAATTTTAATCTTTCAAGAACAACTTTGTCGCTTGCTTCTTGCCCCAAAGTTTGCATAACTGCAAAACCATAACAAAAAATTAGCATATCCAAGTGAAATTTGTAGGCAAGTTGTTTTTCCACTCCAAATTTTTTACACATTTCATCTGTTGCCATTTCAATGTAATCCACACTAAAAGTGTCTTGTTCTGAAAAATTTAGATACAAAAATGAAAAAAGTTGTTGCTGTTCTCTTGCAAATTTAACAAAACTAAGCCCCAATGCTTGATAAACTGGAATGCCTTGACTTAAACATTCTTGTGACATTTTTTTGTGAATGCTTTGAATTTCTTTTTTCACTTCTTCTTCTATTGCTTGCATGCTTTTAAAAGATGAATAAATTGGCTGAGTTGAAACACCCATTTGTTTTGCCAAATTTCTTGCTGAAAGTTCTAGCCCTTGTCTTACAACTTCCACTCCTGCTTTTACAATTTTCTCTTTTGCTGAGTTTGTTTTTTCTGACATAATTCCCCCAAAAAATAACATGTGTTATGTTTAAACTATTTGCCATAAAAATTTATCAATGTAAATCATAGAAATATTAAATCATTTAAAATAACATATGTTATTATAACATTTACGATATTTAAGTGTCAAGCAAAAAATGTGAAAAATAACAGAAAAAATCATAAAAAATCATGTTTTTTAATCTTTTTTTAATGTTTTTTATGCAAATTCTTCCAAAACAACAGTTCCATCAAGCCAAGACTTTAAAAATTTTGCAATCTTTCTTCCGCTAACTTTTTCCATACACACACAAAATTCTTGGGGCGATATTTCAGAAAAAGCAAAATCGTGATAAAGCGCTTTTAAACATTTTTCAGTTTTTGGCGCACCAATAGCATCACGTAAACTGTCAAACATCAAAAGAGATTTTACATAAGTAATGTAGGTGTACTCCATCTCTGTTTTAAAACTTGAAACGGGACGATTTATGGCAGAGTCAAATTCATCATACACTGTTTTATAAACATCATAAAAAAGTAAGTAACTGCTCAAAGCATTTGAAACAACTTGTTCATACGTAAAATCATAACCAGTGTTTTTTCATAAAAAAGCGCAGTGCTAAATTCTGCCAGCCCTTCATCAATCCAAGCACATGTTTGTTGGTTGTTTCCAACAACTCCATACCACCATTGATGTGCAATTTCATGAACGATCACGTTGTTAAGTTCTGGTTCATTTTCAATGCTAGAAGACACAAACACCAAATTTGGAAATTCCATGCCACCATGCAAAAAATTTGCTTTTGCAACATTTAGAGTTTTGTAAGGATAACTACCAAACATTTCATTAAATGTTTTTAAAGCATCTACACAAGTTTTTAAGTGTTTTTCTGGTGTTTGATCATCAAAATAAAAATAATTTACTTGTGTTTTGTCAACATTTTGCGTTAAAACTTGAAATTTTGAACTAAGAATCATCGCAAAATCTCGAACTGCTTCGGCTTTAAAAGTGGTTGTTTTTGTTTCATTTTTTTCACTTTCAAAACACAAATTGCCAGTGCTTGCCAAAATTAAATTGTTTGGATAAGTTAGTGACACTTCAAAATTTGCAACTTGACTGTAAAATGGATCTCCTGATGAATTGTAACAATCTGTGTTCCAATTTTCATTTTCAAAAACACAAAGTATCGGAAACCAATTCCCAAGATTTATTGTGTCTTTTCCAACTCCAAAACGATGATTTACTTTTGGCAATATAACAGAAAAATTCAAAGTTAAAGCAATTTGAGCATTTGTTGGCAAAATTCCACCTAAATCAACGCTTAAAATTTGATTTTCATTTGAAAGTGTGAAGTTTTTTGATTCATTTAAACATTTTACTTCCAAAATGTCAATGCTACCATAACTTGCACCATCAAAAAAAGCATCTTTTTCTTGATTTTCACTGATTGCTTTGTGTTCCTTGGCTAATTCACTAAAAGCATTTGGATGCAAATGAAATTTTAGCTGTTGAAGCTGGCAACCTGTTTTGTTTGTGTAATTAACAACTTCAGATGCTGTAAGCGACATCATGTCATCTCCTAGTGTTGCATCAATTTGATAGGAATTTGCGTTTGCCACAACACTTTTTAATTTGTCTTGTGTGCTGTCGCATCCAGCAAAAGAAAAAATCAACAAAAAGCTAAGACTTAAAACAAGACTTAAAAATTTTTTCATAAAAAACTCCTTTTTCCTAGAATATATGAGTTTTTCGGCTTGTTTTATGCTAAGCTAAAAAATTTTTAAAAAATTTTCAAAAAAACCTTGTGTATTTTTCAATTTTTTGGTATATTTAAAGCAAGGAGAAAAACAAAATGTCTTTTTGCAAATTTTCAAGTCAAATCAACAGTCAAAACTTTACAATTGTTGAAAACAGATTTATTGAAGAATACCTTCCAACAGCAACCGGAGAACAAGTTAGGATTTACCTGTGGGGACTTTACTTGTGTTTTAACAACAATGTGTTGAAAAATGAACTTTCCAGCGCCAGCAGTTTTGCCGCAGACCTTGGCATTACCGAAGAAGAAGTTTTTAACGCTTTTAGATTTTGGGAAGAGCAAGGTCTTGTTCAGATTGTTAAAACAAAACCTTTTCAAGTTCAATACTTGCCCGTGAAAAATGCTGTGGCAAAACAAAAATTTAAGCCAAACAAATATGAACAATTTGATGTGCAAATTCAAAAAATCTTAAATGAAAGAATGTTTACGCCAAATGAATTTTTGGAATATCACACCTTGCTTGAAAATTATCACATAGCTCCTGAAGCTCTTTTGATGATTGCTGGTTACTGCGCAGAAAATAAAGGAAAAAATGTTGGATACTCTTACGTTTTGGCAGTTGCAAAAAACTGGGCAAATGAAGGGATTTTGTCTTTAAATCAAGTTGAAGAAAAACTTAAAGAAATTAGTGGTGTTAGTGCCGCATTAAAAGAAGTTTTTAAGGCTTTGGGCACAACAAGACAACCAAGTTTGGAAGAAAGACAAAACTACATTAAATGGACAAAAAATTTTGGTTTTGACAAAGATGTTGTTGTTTTTGTTGCTAAAAATGTTAAAAAAGGTGGTTTTGACAAACTTGCAAGCAAAATGACAAAGTATTATGAAATGCGCCTTATTTCAATCCGTGAAATTGAAGAATATGAAGCACACAAAACCGAACTTTTTGACCTTGCAAAAGAAATAAACAAAATTATTGGTGTTTACTTTGAAAGCCTTGAAAATGTTGTTGAAACCTACACCAACCCTTGGATTATGCGTGGCTACACTGAAGATGCATTAAAAGCAATTGCAAACTACTGCTTTAAAACAGGCGTGAGAACCCTTCAAGGAATGGATGGCGTTGTTGAAAAATTTTACAAAAACGGGCTTACAACCATTGAAGCAATTGTCCAGTATATTTCCCAAGCAAAAGCACAAGATGAGCAAATTAAACGCATTTTGGAAAAAGCAAATCTTCAGCGAAATGTTGCAAGTTGGGACCGTGATTTTTACAAAACTTGGGTTTATTCATGGAACATGCCACAAGAAGTTATTGAATATGCCGCAACACTTGCTGCAGACAAAATACAGCCAATGCAATACATAAACAAAATTTTAAGCAACTGGTTTGAACAAAAAATCTTTACACTAGAACAAGCAAAACTTACTGGTGATTTATATAAAAACGGAATTGGTGTTGAAAGCAAAACTGACACTGGCATTATTCACTCAAGAAAATATACTACAGAAGAAATACAAAATCTTACAAGCAACATTGATGAAATTGATATTTAAGGAGAAATGGCATGAACAAAAAAACGCTTGTCAACGAAACAATTAGCGACATTAAAAATCTTAAATTTAATGCAGAACTTTTAGCGGAACAAAACCTAAAAGAAATGCGCGCAAAATCAGAAGAATTTAGAGTGTTTGATGATGAACTTAGGCTTGCAATGTTTGAAGTTGCTCAAAATCCAAAAATGAATCAAGAAAAAGTTAAGAAGTTTCTAAAACCCTTAAAAGACAAACGAACTCAAGCTCTGCTAAATGCTGGAAAACCCGCTGACTACACAGAACCACACTACTCATGCAAACTTTGTGATGACACTGGAATTTTAAAAGGTGAAAAATGTGTTTGTTTTAAACAAAAACTTCAGCAAAAACTCATTGAAAACAGTGGCCTTAAAGTTGAAAACTTGCACAGTTTTGAAGAGTCTAACCCAAAAATTTTAGCCAAAAATGAAATGCTTTTAAAAGCACATAATCTTGCAAAACTTTACACCGAAAAATTTCCTGATGTGAAAACAAAAAATTTTGTTTTTATGGGTGAAGTTGGAACAGGAAAAACATTTTTGCTTGAATGCATTGCAAACAAACTTTTGGAAAGACAATTTTTTGTTGTTTACGCCACTGCCTTCAATATTCAAAACACCATGATAAAAGCCCTTTCTGCTCCAGCATCAGAACGAGAACTTGTGATGTCTCCACTTTTGGAATGTGACCTTTTGATTATTGATGACCTTGGAACAGAACCAATGATAAAAAACATTTCAGCATCAAGCTTGTTTTCGGTGTTAAACGAAAGAGAAACAAAAAACAAAGCAACATTAATTTCAACAAATTTGTCTTTTGATGATATTGAGGCTCGTTATGGCAATCGCCTTTTCTCAAGAATCTTCAATCAAAGAAAAACAAAAGTAATAGCTTTTTCTGGCAAAGATTTAAGAATAAACACAAACTAAAAAAGAGAGCATTTTGCTCTCTTTTAATTTATCAAAACATTTTCTCCGGTTTTTGCATCTTGATAGGTTAAAAAATAACCACTTCCCTTTACTCCATCAATTTCAAAAGGAAACCATTGGGCGTAAGGTTTTAAATCGTCATCCAGCAAAACATCTTCACTTTCTGTTGGAATGCCATAACAAATGAACTTTAGCTTTTCATCATCAAAAATTTTTCCCAAAATGTAGTGATTTGAAAAATCTGATTTTGCATAAACCTTTACCCATTTTGAATTTTCTATTTTTTCTTCTAACTCTAAAAAGGGTTTATTTGAATTAAAAAGTTCATCAAACTGTTCATGTATTTCATCAAAAAAATTGTAGGTTTCATCAATGTTTTCAGAAAGACTTTTTAAGTTTTTGGAAGCGTTTTTTTGATTTTTTTCAAAATTTTCACTGTTTTTTAAGTTTTTTTCAAGTTTTTTTACGTTATTTTTTACATCTTCAAAATTTCCCAAATTTTGATTAAAATCATTATTGTTTAACTCTTTGCTTTCTTCATTAAAAAATTTTGTTTGATTTTCTTGATTTTTTAGCTTCTTAAACTCATCCAAAATATCATCAAAATCTCCAACAAAATTTTCTGTTTTAGCTGTAACCAAAATTTTGTCATCACAAATAATGCATGCCGTTGGTAAATTTAAATCATGAAAAATTGTTTCAAATTCAAACTCACTATTTTGCTTATCAAAAGCCAAAATGTTTTCTCCAATTTTCAAAACAAGTGTGCCTTTTGTTTCGTCAAAAAGTTTTAATTTACCTTTTAATTTGGTGTCGCACTCAAGCGACAAAATTCCAACAGTGTTTTGATTTAAGTCCTTTGCTAGCAAAACTTTTTTTTGCATACTTCACCCCTTTTATGTTATATATTCTAAAGCACCAAAAAAGTTGAACGAAAAACTTAAAAAATTTTGTTTGTTTTTAAAAGTTTTTGTAAAAAAAGAGACTAAACAAATTAGTCTCAAATTTTAATTATTAAAAATAGTTTTAAAAAGTTTTACAAATTGACTACAACTCAAACTTTCTGCTCTAATGTTTTCATTAAAACCACATTGGGTTAAAGCTTTTACAATTTGTTCTTTGCTTAAATCATAATGTTTTGCTAAGTTATTTTGAAGAGTTTTTCGTCGCATTGAAAAACTTGCTTTAACAAACTTTGAAAACTCATCATAAGAAACATCAAATTTGTTTTTTTCAATTTGAAGATGCACAATTGCCGAATCTACATTTGGCTGTGGAGTGAAAAGCGTTCTTGGAACTTTTCGTGTTAAGCTAACTTTTCCCAAAAATTCTAAAAGAATTGTAATTGCTCCGTAATCTTTGGTGTTTGGCTTTGCGCAAAGTCTTTGAGCAAGTTCAAGCTGAAGCATAACCGTAAAACTTTTTAAATTAAAATCATTTTCCAAAAGCATGAACATTATTGGTGTTGAAATATAGTAAGGCAAATTTGCAACAACCTTAAATGGCTCACCTTTAAACCATGTTTTTATTTCTTGTGGCTCAATTTTTAAAATGTCACCAAACTTGACTTCAACATTTTTAAAACCACTTAATGTTAAACCTAAAATAGGTTCCAAACTTTTGTCTATTTCAACAGCCACAACTTTTTTGGGCTGTTTTAAGCAAATTTGTTTAGTAAGCGCTCCCGCACCAGGGCCAATTTCTAAAACATTGTCCTCTTCACAAATTTTTGCATCATTTGTTATTGCTTCCAAAAGATTTGTGTCACTTAAAAAATTTTGTCCAAACTTTTTTTTAAACTGAAATTGTTGTCCATTAAATTCTTTTGTGTTTTTCATTTAAATCACCAACTTTTTAAAGAAATTTTTTGTGTTTTTTGTGATTTGCTCGTCAAGGTTTTCTTGTGTTACGTTTTTTAAGTTTCCAACAAGTTCATAAACCTGTTTCACATATTTTGGCAAACACACTTTTCCCCTAAAAGGCTCTGGCGCAAGATATGGACTGTCTGTTTCAAGCATTATTCGGTCAAGCGGAACATACTTAATAACATCTCTTAAATCTTCCCTCTTTTTAAAAGTTGTAATTCCAGTAAAAGAAATCATAAGCCCCATATCAAGAGCTATTTTTGCATCTTGAATCGTTCCATCAAAACAATGCAAAACTCCACCAGTAAAATTTGAAAAATTGTTTTTTAAGCTAACAAAAAAATCATCAAAAGCATCTCTAATGTGAAAAATTGAAGGCAAATTTGCTTTTTTTGCCATTTCAAGTTGAATTAAAAAAACTTCTTCTTGTTTTGTTTTGTCAAAAGGTTGATAATGATAGTCAAATCCATATTCCCCAACAGCAACAATTTTTTTGTTGTTTAAATTTTTTTCAATAAAATTTTTGGTTTCTTCATTCCAATCTTTAAGCTCTAGCGGATGGATTGAAAGTGCACCAAAAACCTTGTCATAAGTTTTAACAAATTCAAGCGTGGTTTCACATGTTTTTTTATCATAACTTGGACAAATTAAACACTCAAAATTTTTCAAATCGTCAACAATTTCATTTAAATACGGCTTTAATAAATCATGGTTTATGTGAGCATGTGTGTCAATCATAAAAATTCTCCCTAAATTAATTATAAACCAATTTTTTAAAAAAAGCAATTAAATCATAAAAAGTTAAAACTTTTCATAAACTTTTGTATGAGAAAAGTTTGGTTTATTCTTATCTGTTCTAGCTTAATAGTTCTGTGTTTAAAAAATCCCGAAGAATGCATAAGTGCCATGATGCGTGCTGGACAAAATGCTTTGCAACTTGGGTTAAAACTTTGTGGAATTTATGCAATTTGGCTTGGATTTTTGGGAATTGTGGACAAAAGCAAACTTTCGGAAAAAATTGCAAGTCTTTTGTCACCTGTTGTGGATTTTTTGTTTGGAAAAAACTTAAATCAAGAAACTAAAAAATTTTTGGCAATGAATTTGTCCACAAACATTTTAGGAATTGGCAACGCAAGCACACCTCTTGGAATCAAAGCGATGCAAGGACTGGACAAACAAAATAATTCTGAAATCGCATCAACAGCAATGATTATGCTTTTGGTTGTTAGCGCCACAAGCTTGCAACTTTTGCCAACCACAATCGTTGGACTTAGAGCATCTCTTGGTAGCACATCAAGCAGCGACATAATTTTGCCTTCAATCATCACAACTGTTTTAACAACGCTTTTAGGAATAACTCTTGTAAAAGTGATATCAAAACTTAAAATGCAAAAATTTAGTTTAAAAAAATGTGAAAAAGTTGTCAAAAAATGACCATTAGCGCTTTTGTCGTCCCAATTTTGTTAATTACACTTTTAATTTATGCCTCCATAAAAAAAGTTAATTGCTACTCGAGTTTTGTTGACGGAGCAAAAAGTGCAATTAACTTAAGTTTTGATATTTTTCCTTTTTTGGTAGCGATTTTTTTGGCTGTTGAACTTTTTAGGGTTTGTGGTCTTGCCGAAATGCTTGCCCAATTTCTGTCTCCAGTTTTTGAGTTTGTTGGAATTCCAAAAGAGCTTTCTAATCTTGTTATGATTAGACCATTTTCTGGAAGCGCAAGTTTGGCCATTTGTGAAGAAATTTTTGAAACCTTTGGACCAGATAGTTATGTTTCAAGATGTGCAAGCGTGATTGTTGGAAGCAGTGAAACAGTTTTTTATATTGCAACAATTTATTTCTCAAAAACAAAAGCAAAAAAACTTTTGTACGCAATTCCAATTGCTCTTTTATGCACCATTGTTGGCGCAATCTTTTCTTGCTGGATTTGTAAGGTGATTTAAAAAAAGAACTTAGTTAAAGTTCTTTTTATAATTTTAAAATCATAAATAAATTGGTTTATCTAAATTTTTTGTAGAAACAAAAACAACCTTATCATTCTTATCAAAAAAAACCTTTACAGATCTTGTTAGCGTTCCACCATACAAAAGGCCTTTCCATTGCCTTTTTTCCCAAACCATAATAGTTTTTCCATCAATTTTTTCTTTTGATGTTTCATGCCCCATCAAATCTAAAACTTCATCAAAAGTTTTTCCCTTTGAAATTAAATTAGCTTTATTAACAAAACTTCTATGTCTTTCTGATATAGTACAAATCAAAACACTCACAAGAATAACACCACCAACAGCAACTGATATTCCATAAATAATTCCACCAGAAATAATTCCAATTAACAAACCAGAGTTAATAGCTAACATACAATACGAAGCCCACATTATAAATACCTCCAAATCATTTTTAAATCAGTTTTAAACTGATTTTATGATTATTATAACATAAAAAATTGTATAATTCAAGTGATATGAGAAAAGAAATTTTAAAATTAACAGAAAATTTTGCAAAAAATTTAAAATTTGAAAGAGTGTCTGCTGGGCTCACACAAAGACAACTTGCTGATAAAATTGGAATTACAACACAAAGTTACCAAGCCTATGAAGCTGGAATTACAATGCCAACCACTGAAAACCTACTTAAAATTTGTTTGGTTTTACAAGTATCATTAGACTATTTGTTTAATTTAAAAATATGAAGAACCACAAACTTGTGGTTCTTTTTAATTTACAAAATGTTTGTAGACTTCGTCTTTTTTTAGTTTGCGGTCCTTTGCAACTGCTTTAATGGCTTCCATTTTGCTCATCCCTTGATTAATGTAAAAGTCAAAATGCTGCTCAACACTTAAATCATTTAAGGGGCTTGTTGGTTTTGTGCCTTCAACCATAACAACAAACTCACCTTTTGGGTTTTCAATCTGAAAACCGCTTAAAGTTCCTTTAAAATACTTTTCAAACTTTTTTGTAAGTTCATTTGCAACAACAACTTTGCGATCACCCAACTGTTTAAACAAAAAATTTAAATCATCATTTAGATTGTGCGAACTTGAATAAAAACAAAGTGTGCTGTCCAAATTTTTAAAAGGCTCTAGCAATTTTTGTTTGTCCACATTTTTTTCTGGCAAAAATCCTAAAAATGAAAATTTATCTTCAAAAATTCCACCACCAACAAGCGCTGTTGTTAGTGCTGTGGGTCCTGGAATAACTTCCATTTTTAAACCTTTTGACATTATGTAATTACTTAAAACAAAACCTGGGTCATTAATTATTGGCATTCCCGCATCAGAAATGTAGGCAACTGATTTACCCTCAAGTAACAATTTTTCCACCTTTTCACATTCTTTTTTTTCATTAAATTTGTGAATTGAAAAAAGTGGTTTTTTAATGTCATAAAAATTTAAAAGCACCATTGAATGTCTTGTGTCTTCACAAGCAACAAAATCAACACTTTTAAGTGTTTCAACAGCTCTAATTGTAATATCTTTTAAATTGCCTATTGGCGTTCCAACCAAAAACAGTGTTCCTTGTTCCATTTTAGTTTTCCTTTAATTCTTCTAATGTAAACTCACAAATTTTGTAGTTTTGTTCATCTTCAAAAATTTTTACACTAACAGTTTCTTTTATTAAGTCTTGAAAAACAACTTCGCCTTGTCCTTGTTTTGTTTTAACTTGACTTCCAAGTGGTGGCATTTTGTCTAAAACTTGTTGATATTCTGGATGCTCATAAGAAACACAACACAAAATTTTACCACAAGCACCATTAATTTTGTTTGGATTTAATGCAAGCCCTTGTGTTTTTGCCATTTTTATGCTAACTTGTGGATTTTCACCCAAAAAAGTAACACAACAAAATGGTTTTCCGCAAACCCCGCACCCACCAAGCATTTTTGCTTCTTCTCTTGTGCTTATCTGACGAAGTTCAACCCTTGTTTTAAAAATGCCTGCCAAGTATTTTACAAGTTCACGAAAGTCTACCCGCGCTTCAGCACTGTAGCTTACAAAAAGTTTTGTACCATCAAAAGAGTGTTTTACATCAACAAGTTTCATCTCAAGATTAAATTTTTGAACAGCTTCAAAAACTTTTTTGAAAGAATCTTTGTTTTTTTCAAGCGTTTTTTGATAAGACAAAATGTCTTCTTTTGTGGCTTTTTTAAAAATCTCAGTTAAAATGTTTTCTTTGACTTTTTTATCTTTTATCTCTTCCACAACTGTTGCCAAATGCTTGCAATCACTGTAATTTGCAACAACTGTGTCGCCCTTTTTTAAATCCAAATTTTTGCAATCAGCAAAAAAAGTTTTTGTGTTTAAATCAAACTTAAGTTCAACCATCATTGCCATTTTGCTCTCACCTCCAAAATTTTTAACAAAAAGTTGTCCACAACCAAAAACTGATTGCAATTTCGCTCTAATTTTTCAGCAACAACAATACATTCTTTTTCAATTTCACTCAATGCTTTAAATGAAAAATCATTTGCAATTTGCTCAAAAAGTTCTTTACGCTTTTTGTCTTTTAAAAGATTTGTTTCTTTTAACTTTGCGTGCAACACCTCTTTTAACATAATGCCATACAAAAACAAAAACTCTTCAAACAGTTTTTTGTTTGTGTAAAACTTGCTGGCATAATCCAAAACCTGTGGCGAAGTCCTTAAGTTTTTCCAAACATCAAAAGTTAAATTTAAAGTGTCTTCAAAATTGCTGTCGTTTGCAAAACTTTCTGCTTTTGATTTCATTCCTTCACAATAACTTACAATGTCTTGTTTTTGCTCATCAGAAAGCTGAAAAGCATTCAAACTTTCAAAAATTTGTTCATCTTCAAATTTTGGTAAATAAATTTTTTGACATCTAGACTTAATAGTTGGCAAAACTTTTGTTTCATTTGTTACATTTAAAACAAAGTAAACATGTTTTGGTGGCTCTTCCAATGTTTTTAACAACTTGTTTTGAACCAGTCCACTTGTAAAGCTAAAATTGTTTAAAATATAAACTTTTTTGTCTGCTTCAAACGGAAAAACTAATGCATCTTCAACAATTCCCAAAATGTCATCAACAGAAATCACATCTTTTTCTTTTGGAAAAACCAAAACATCTGCATGATTTTTGTGTTCAATTTTTTTACATACCGAACAAGTTCCACAAGCATTTTGAGTTTTGCACAAAAGTTTTTTTGCTAAAACAAAAGAAAAGTCAAAAAGTGCTTTTTCATCTTGACTTACAAGCATTATGCTGTGTGACATGTTTTCTGTTTTTAACTCAAAATTATTTTGCATTTTTGCCTTTCCTTTTTTTGTTTTTATCTTACAACAATGTTAACAAGCCTGTTTTTTATGGCAATTACTTTAACAATTTGTTTACCTTCAAGATTTTCTTTAATCTTTGGAAGATTTAATGCAATTTCCTGCATTTGTTTTTCATCTAATCCAATTTGAACCAAAGTTTTGTCCTTAAGTTTTCCGTTGATTTGAACAATAAGTTCATAATCGTTTTCTTTTGTTTTTTCTTCATCAAATTTTGGCCAAGGTTCATAAGCAATTGTATCTTTGTTTCCCAAACGATGCCAAATTTCTTCTGTTATGCAAGGAGCAAGTGGATTTAAAAGTTTAACAAATCCTTCAGCATACTCTTGTGAAACAACATTTTCATTTTGAAGAGCATTAACAAAAATCATCATTTGACTAATTGCTGTGTTAAAAGCCAAAGCCTCATAGTCATTTGTAACTTTTTTAACTGTTTGATGATAAATTTTTTCAAGATTTTTGTTTTCTTCGTTTTTCACTTTGCCGCTTTCAACAAAAATTTTCCAAACCTTTTCCAAAAATCTCTTTACGCCTTCAATTCCACTTGTGTTCCAAGGTTTGCTTTCACTGATTGGTCCCATAAACATTTCATAAAGCCTAAGAGCATCACTTCCGCTCTCAGAAATTATATCATCTGGGTTAATAACATTTCCTTTGCTTTTGCTCATCTTTTCACCGTTTGGCCCTAAAATCATTCCCTGGTGCACAAGTTTTTTAAATGGTTCTTTGTTTGATAAATACCCCTCATCATACAAAAACCTATTAAAAAATCTTGAATACAAAAGATGTCCAACAGCATGTTCTGGACCACCAACATAAAGATCAACTGGCAACCAATGATCAAGAAGCTTTCTGTCTGCAAGTTCCCTTTCGTTGTCTGGGTCAATATATCTTAAAAAATACCAACTTGATGCTGTTGCACTTGGCATTGTTGTGGTTTCTCGCTTACCCCTTTTTCCATCAACACAAACATTAACCCAATCTTTTTTACGTTCTAATGGTGATTGACCATTATATGGTTTGTAATCATCAAGCTCTGGAAGTGTTAAAGGAAGTTCATTTTCTGGAACCAAACATTTTGTTCCATCTTCCATGTGAATTACAGGAATTGGTTCTCCCCAATATCTTTGACGGCCAAAAATCCAATCACGAAGTTTGTATTTAACAGTTTTTTTGCCAATTTTTTGTTCTTCAAGCCATTCAAACATTTTTTGTTTTGCGTCTTGGTTGTTTAAACCATTTAAAAACCCTGAATTTATGTGTTTTCCATCATCAACAAAGGCTTCTTTTGTAACATCTCCACCTTCAACCACTTGTTTTAATGGAAGCTTTAATGCTTTTGCAAACTCAAAGTCGCGCTCATCATGTGCTGGAACTGCCATAACAGCGCCAAAACCATAACTGCCTAAAACATAATCAGCAATATAAATTGGAATTTCTTCATTTGTTGCTGGATTTATTGCATAAGCACCTGTAAACACACCTGTTTTTTCTTTGTTTAATTGTGTTCGCTCTAACTCAGATTTGCTTGCACAAAATGCTTTGTAATCTTCAACTGCTTGTTTTTGCTTTTGTGTTGTAATGCTTTCAACAAGTTTGTTTTCTGGTGCCAAAACACAGTATGTTGCACCAAACAAAGTGTCTGCCCTTGTTGTAAAAACCTTGAATGTTTTGTCACTGTTTTTTATCTTAAATTCAATTTCAGCGCCTTCGCTTTTTCCAATCCAGTTCTTTTGCGTTGTTATTGTGCTTTCTGGCCAATCAAGTTCTTTGTGTCCTTCCAAAAACTTTTCAGCATAATCAGTAATTCTAAGTGACCACTGCTTCATGTTTTTACGAATAACAGGATAACCCCCACGCTCTGATTTACCATCAATAATTTCATCATTAGAAAGCACTGTTCCAAGTTCTTCACACCAGTTTACCGGCATGTCTTTGTATTCAGCAAGACCTTTTTCATAAAGTTTTTCAAAAATCCATTGTGTTTTTCCATAATACTTTGAATCACAAGTAATAACCTCTCGATCCCAATCATAACTAAGTCCAGCATCTTTAAGTTGCTTTTCAAAATTGTGAATGTTTTTGTATGTAAAATTTCCTGGATGATTTCCTGTTTTTACAGCATAATGTTCTGCTTGAAGCCCAAAAGCATCAAACCCAATTGGGTGCAAAACATTAAAGCCTTGCATTCTCTTCATTCTTGCCATTGCATCTGTTGCTGTGTAGCCTTCAATATGACCAATGTGCAAGCCTTCTCCTGATGGATAAGGAAACATATCCAAAACATAATACTTTGGTTTTGAAAAATCCCAAACATCTGTCTTAAAGGTTTTGTTTTCAACCCAAAACTGCTTCCATTTTTTTTCAACATTCTTAAAATCGTACATTTTTTGCTCCTAAATTAAAAAAATCACTTTATTATAACACATAACAAAGTGATTTATCAAGTTTTTTTAAGAAAAAAAGAGAAATTTTGAAAACAAACAGAGTTTTCAAACTCTGTTTGTTGATAGTGCTACATATTTTTGTGTAAAACTTTGTTTTGATTGCCTGTCTATGTTCAAAAGAATTCCAATTGCAGACAAAAACATAACAAGGCTGGTTGAACCAGCGCTCATCAATGGAAGTGGCAATCCAGTTGGAGGCACAATGCCAGTAACAACAGCAACATTTAAGACCACTTGAATTGCAAAAATTGAAGAAATGCCCGTTGCCAAAAAACAACCAAATCTGTTGTTTGATCTTGCAGCAATCAAAAACCCAGAAACAATTAAAATCAAAAACAAAATCAAAACAAAGGTGGCACCAACAAAGCCAAGCTCTTCTCCAACTATTGAAAAAATGAAATCACTTTCGGAAAATGGCAAAAAAGAATATTTTGCTCTTGAATTAAAAAGTCCAACCCCAAAAAGCCCGCCTGAGCCTAATGAGTAAAGAGACTGGATAAGTTGATAACCTTCACCTTGTGGACTTGACCATGGATCTAAAAAAGCAACAATTCTACTAATTCTGTATGGCTCAATCAAAACAAGAATTGGGATTAGCACCAAAATTGGAACTCCAAGCAAAAGCAAATGCCTAATTTTTATACCACCAACCAAAAGCATTACAATCATTGTCACCCCTAAACAAATTGTAATAGACATGTTTGGTTCAAGCATTATTAAAAAACACATAAAAAATCCGGCAAGCAAAACTGGAACACTATTTTTAAACAAATTCATGTTTTCAGCATGTTTTGCCATGTGTCCAGCACAAAAAACAACAAAACAAAATTTTGCAATTTCACTCGCTTGAAAACTGAACGCCCCAAAACCAATCCAGCGTTTTGCCCCATAACTTTCAATGCCAATTCCTGGAATAAAAACAATAGACAAAAAAACAATCCCAACAGCTAAAGCAACAAATCTAAATTTTTTTAAAATGTTGAAATCAACAAAATAAAAAAGCAGCATACACAAAAAGCCCAAAACAGCCCCAACAATTTGTTTTGTCAGAAAGAATGTGCTGCTGCCATAATTTTTTAAAGCAGAATAACTTGATGCAGAAAAAACCATTATGCACCCAAGCACAACCAAAATAACAGTTGTTATAATTATGCACCAATTTAAACAATGCTTGCCTTTAAATATTAGATTCATTTAAAAAATCCTTTACCAAACCCTTAAAAAAATCTCCACGTTCTTCAAAATTGTTAAATTCATCAAAACTTGCACATGCTGGAGAAAACAACACAATTTTTTCATCTTTTTTAATTTTTTTCATTAAATTAAATGCTTGTTTTAGCGTTTTTGCAAAAAAAACTTTTAAAAAACCTGATTTTTTTGCAATTTTTTGTATTTTTTTACCAGTTTGACCAAAAGTCATGATTTGTGAAACATTGTTTGGTAATTTTTGAAAAAGGTTAAAAAAGTTTTCCTTTTTGTCACTCCCACCCAAAAACAGCAAAATTTTTTCCTTAAAAGAATTTACAGCAAAAAGTGTTGAATGAATGTTTGTTGCCTTTGAATCATCAAAAAACTTTGTTCCATTTTTGCTGCCAACAAATTCAATTCGATGTGTTAGTGTTTTGAAATTGTTAACGACATTTTGAATTGATAAAACATTTACACCAAAAAGTTTTGCCATTAAACCAGCACACAAAAAATTTGCCATGTTGTAACTTTTGGTTTTTTTGTTAAATTTTAAAATCTCTTTTTTGCCATTAACATTAAAAACAATTTGCTTTCCATCAAAAAAAGCACCTTGTAAATCATTTGGAAGATTAAACAGAGAAAACCAAAAAACTTTTGCCTTTAAATTTTTGGCAAAATTTCTTAATTTTTCATCATCATAATTAATTACAGCAAAATCATCTTCCCCCATGTTTTGAAACAATTTTTGTTTTGCTAAAAAATAATCTTCAAAATTTTTGTAACGATCCAAATGGTCATCTGCAATGTTCAAAAATCCAGCAACTTTTGGTTTAAAAGTTTTTGTGTGTTCAAGTTGAAAACTGCTAACCTCACAAACAAAAACATCTCCCTTTTTTGCTTCGTGCACTTTTTCTGAAAAAGGCGTTCCAACATTTCCAACCAAAAAATTTTTTTTGCCATCAAATTTAAGCATTTGTGACAAAAGATTTACTGTTGTTGTTTTCCCATTTGTTCCAGTTACCGCAAGCACTGGATTTTTTGTCTGAGAAAAAGCAAGCTCAATTTCACTAATAATTTTAGCCGTTTTTGGCAAAATGTTTTTTACAATATTTTCAGAAATTCCTGGACTAATAATCACATAATTTATGTTTTTTAGGTTTTTTGCATTTAATTTTTTAATTTTTTCAGCTTTTTCTGGTAAAATTTTTGCATTTTTAAGTTCATCAAAAAGTTTTTTGTTTTTGTCATAAGCAAAAATATTAACATCTTTTTTCTCCAAAATTTTGCAAGCACAAACCCCACTTTTTGCAAGCCCTAAAACCAAAATATTTTTCATTGTCACCTCCAAAAATCAAATCAAGCAAAGCAAAATTGCCAAAGTGCTTGAAACAAAACTTACAACTATGTATATGGCAACAATTTTGGTTTCATGCATACCCTTTTTTTCAAAATGATGATGAAGTGGCGCCATTAAAAAAACACGGCGCTTAGTAAACTTAAAATGCACAACTTGAATAATCACACTTAAAGCACTCAACACAAAAACAAAGCAAATTAAAATAAGAAGTAGTTGCTGTCCACAAAAAGTGGCAACACTGCAAATCACACCACCAAGTGCTAGTGAACCGGTGTCTCCCATAAAAATTTTTGCTGGAAAAAAATTAAAACACAAAAATGCCAAAACACCACCACTTATGCAGACGCACAAAAGAGTTAAGTTTTGCATTTGTTCACCAAAAATTAATGCTTGTCCAGCGTTTTCAAAATGCTGTCCACAAAGAAAAGTTACCACACCTAAAGCAATTAAACACACAAAGCTAACACTTCCAGCAAGGCCATCTAATCCATCAGTTAAATTTGCACTGTTTGTAACTGCCAAAAAAGTGATGATAACTAGTGGAATTATCCAAATTCCAATGTCAATTTCAGTCATGCCCCACGGAAGAAAAATTGCGGATTTAAGCAAACTGTTTTTGTAAACATAAACAGCAACCAAAATTGAAATACCAGCTTGTCCAACAATTTTTTGATAAGCTTTAAGCCCCAAATTTTTGTGAGTTTTAATTTTTATAAAATCGTCCAAAAAACCCAAAATACCATAAGACAAAAAAATCAAAAGTGAAATTGTTGCAAGGCTGGAATTTTCTGTTTTAAAAATCAAAAACGAAACAGTTGTTGCAAACAAAAAAATCAGCCCACCCAATGTTGGCGTGCCATTTTTTTGTTTGTGCGCTTCAACATAATGAAGAATTGTTTGCTTTGCTTTTGCTTGTTTTAAAATTTTTAATAACAATGGAGCAAAACAAATTCCAACAAAAAAAGCAAACAAAAAACTAAGCAGCAATTTTGTTAGCAAAATTTTCTCTCCTTATTTAATTTTTGATTTTCTTCTAAAATTGTTTGTTGGTCCGAATAAGGATATTTTACTCCCATTATGTCCAAATAATTTTCAGCACCCTTGCCACTCACAACTAACACATCACCTTTGTTTAATTTTTTTAATCCAACAGCAATTGCAGTTTTCCTGTCAGCGATGCAAAGATAATTTTTTGAAACCATACCTTGTTCAATATCGCAAATTATGTCCATTGGTTTTTCAAAACGAGAGTTATCCGATGTAATAATTGAAAAATCTGCCAAATTATCACTAATTCTTCCCATAATTGGGCGTTTTTTTGTGTCTCTGTTTCCGCCGCACCCAAAAACAGAAACAACTTTTCCATCTGTTAGCGCTCTTACACTACTTAAAATGTTTTGTAGTCCATCGGGTGTATGAGCATAATCTAAGATTGCTTTTTTGTCATCACCCAAATCAATCACATTAAAACGCCCTTCAACACTTTGCATTTTTTGTAGTCCCTCTATCACAAATTTGTTGTCAATCCCCAAAAGTTTTGCTGCAGTTGCTGCTGCCAACATGTTGTAAAGATTAAACTTTCCACAAAGTTTTGTTTGCACTTTTAAAACTTCATCAAAAAGATTTAAAAAACAAGTTGTTCCATTTAAACTAAAATCTTCACGAACAGCAAAAACATCACTTGGATTTTCAATGCCAAAAGACAGCATTTTCAAGTTTTTTTCTTGGTTTAAAAAAATTTCTTTTCCACTTTCATCATCCACGTTTACAGCAATTGCATCACAAAATTTTGAATTTAAAAATTGTTGCTTTGTTTGTTTGTAGTTCTCAAAAGTTTTAAAAAAATCAAGATGATCTTGTGTTATGTTTGTCAAAACCCCAACATCAAATCTTGTTCCACAAAGTTTGTTTAAAGCAAGAGCATGAGCGCTCACTTCCATTGCAACATGGCTAACACCATTGTCTTTCATTTGCTTTAAAATTTCATAAAATTCAATTGGATCAGGTGTTGTGAGTTTTGCAGGCAATTTTTCGTTTCCAACAAAAATTCCAATAGTACCAATCACACCCGCCTTAAAACCAGCACTTTCAAAAATTGATTTTAAAATGTGCGTTGTTGTGGTTTTTCCATTTGTTCCGGTAACACCAACAATTTTTAAATTTTTTTGCGGATTACCAAAAAATTGGGCCGCACAAAGTGCCATGGCTTTTCTTGAATCTTTAACAACAATTTGTGGCAAATCAACAAAAAGTGGCCTTTCAACCACCAAAGCCCTTGCTCCTTTTTCCATTGCAATATCTGCAAAATTGTGACCATCAAAATTTTCACCCTTAAAACAAAAAAACAAACTGCCTTTTAAATTTTCATTAGAATTAAATGCAAGTTTTTCAATGTCTATATCACTTAAATCACCAACAACATGTTTTGGATTTTGGTTTTTAAAAATTTCTTGTATGTTCATTTTGTCCCTCACATTTTTTATTATAACAAAAACACTTTGGCAAAAAGCATGTGCTACAAATAAAGTCAAAAAGTTACATTTTAAGCAAAATTATTGCACCTTCAAACAAAAATTCATTTGGAGCCACCGACTGCCATAAAATCACACCACCGCTTCCATCAATTTCATATTCAAGTTTCATAGATTTTAAAATTGCTGCTGCTTGAGTTAAAGACAACCCAACAACATTTGGCATTTCAATTGTTCTTGATAGTTTTTTTAAATCTTCATCAAGATTTGTTGGTAAAATTCCTAAATTATCAAAAATTGCTTTAAAAATTTGCATAATATTGTCCAGCACCCGGTTCATTAACACAAAGCAAAAGTGCAAATTGCGGATTTTCAACAGGATAAGCCCCCACAAAGGACGAAATGTATTTGCCGTTTGCAATTTTACCATTTTCATATTTTTGTGCAGTTCCTGTTTTTCCAGCAATTCTATAACCTGGCACAAAACTGTAAAGACCATCACTTTTGCTTACAACTTGCTCCATCATATTTAAAATGTTTTGGCTTGTTTCATGACTTACTGTTTTTGTTTTTGCAAAACAGGAATATTCTTTTTTAATTCCATTCGGATTTGTTACAGATTTTAAAAAGCAAGGCTCAAAAAGCGTTCCACTTAAAACCCCACAAACAGAAGTAAGCATTTGAAGTGGAGTTACTGCCACAGCTTGACCAAAACTAATCCTTGCAAGATCAACATTTTTCACAACACCTTGTGTCATCATAATTCCACCACTTTCACCAACAAAATCAATGCCAGTTTTTGAACCTATACCAAATTTTTTAAGATAATTATAAAACCTTTCAGTGCCAAGTCTTAAACCCAAATCCATAAAAACACTGTTGCAGCTGTTTGCAAAACCTTCAACAAGAGTTTCGCTTCCATGCCCTGTTGTTTTCCAACATTTTATTTTTTGTCCATCAACAATTCTAAAACCTGGGTCATAAAATCGTTCATCAAGGCTTGTTAATTTTTCCTCAAGAGCTGCTGCTGTTGTAAAAATTTTAAAAGTGCTTCCCGGCTCATAAACATCTGTTATCATTGTGTTTTTACTAAAATTTAAAAGAGTTTGAAGATCATCTCTTGGCGGATTGTTTAAGTCAAAACTGTTGCTGGTTGCAACTGCCAAAATTTCACCATTTTGTGGATTCATTAAAATTGCCTGAACTTCTTTTGCTTGTTGTTCTTTTTGGGCTAAGTCAACAACCATTTGAAGCGCTTGCGTTAAACTTAAATCAATTGTAAGCTGTATTGTTGAACCCTTCATTCCTTGAACATAAGAAGTTGTTGCGTTGCTAAGTTCAAGCCCTGTTATATCACTTTCTGTGTAGGTTGTTCCATTTAACCCTTTTAAAAGTTTGTCATAAAAAAGTTCCAAACCAAACTGTCCTTTTCCATCAATGTTGCAATACCCCAAAACACTGGACAAAAGTTTTTCATTTGGATAATATCTTGAACTTGTTTCACTCAAATAAATTCCATCAACATCTCTTTCGATTAATTCTTTTGCTTTTTCAAAAGGCACTTGTTGTTTAATTAAACTTTCAGAAACTTTTTTGTTCTGTGCCTTTTTTAAACACCAATCAAAATCAACATCCAAAACTTCGGTTAAAGTTTTTGCCACAGCATCAGCATCTTTGATGTTGCTCGCTCTAACATAAACATTGTAGGTTGTGTAAGATGTTGCCAAAATTTCACCATTGCGGTCAACAATGTCCCCACGAAGTCCAGACATTGAAAGGTCACGCGTCCATTGTGATATTGCTCTTGTTTGAAGAGTTTTGCCACCAACAATTTGAATGCTAAAAAGTTTTATGATAACCACAAAAAACAAAAAGATTACTCCGCACCCAAGCGCAAGTAATCTCTTTTGTAATAAAAAAAATGAATATTTATGTTTTTGCAAAATGTTTTCTCCATTTGAATTTTGCAAAGAAATTAAAGAAATTTTTAAACTTTTCGTAATTTTAACACAATTTTTTGTGTTTTTTTAAAAAATTTTTGCAAATTTTTTGCAAAAATGTTAATTACCACCATTTTGAAGCTCATCTTGAATTTGCTGTTCTGGCGTTGTTTGGTCATCTAAAGTTTGTTCTTGTTCGTGAATTCTGTTTTCCATTTTTGCAACTTTTTTTGCAAGATTGTTTATTGAAATCATGTTGTAACCAAAAAGTCCCAAAAACAAAACAATTAAAATAATGCCTGTGATTTGCCAAAATTTTTTGCGTTTTGATTCTGGTTTTAGCTGTTTTGTTTTTGCGTTTGACACAACAATTTTTTCTTTTATTTCAAGTTTTGGTTCTGGCTGTGATGGCGTGTCAACAACTTCTTTAAAACTATGTTTACTCAATTTTTGCAAAGCATTTTTATCTCCAAAAAAGGGATTTGTTCTGTCTAAAGTTTCACTTTTTTGCACAACTTCTTCCATTGCATCTTCTTGAAAACTTGGCAAAGTTTGAGTTTCAATTTCACTAACAACTTTTTCATACTTTTTTGTTTTGTGAGTGTTGTCAAAAACGGCATCATATGCTTTTTTGTTAACTTCGGCAAAACTTTTAACACTTTCACTTTCTTCAAAATCAGTTTCAACTTTTGTTTTAGTTTTAATTTCAGAAAATTTCTCTGCCATACAATTTTATTCCTCCCCTTTTTGTTTTATGATTCAAAGTTTTTCTGCAATTCTAAGCTTTGCAGAGTGGCTACGTGAATTTTCTTTCATTTCTTCTTCACTTGCCAAAATTGGTTTTTTTGTTAACACAATAATTTCTTTTTTGTGCCCACAAGAGCAAATTGGCATTTCCGGTGGACACAAACAATCTGTTTTTAAAATGTTAAAAGCATTTTTAACTGCCCTATCTTCAAGCGAGTGAAAACTCAAAATCACAAGTCTTCCACCCTTTTTCAAACTTCTTGCCAAATTTAAAATGCAGTCACAAAGCCCATCAAGTTCGCGGTTCACTTCTATTCTTATGGCTTGAAAAACTTTTTTTGATGGATGTCCACCAGCAAACTTAAATTTTGCAGGAATGCTTTTTGCAATAATTTCATTAAGTTCAAATGTTGTTTCAATTGGTTTTGTTTCACGAGCCAGCACAATGTTTTTTGCAATGTTGTTTGCAAATTGCTCTTCGCCATACTCTTTAAAAATTTTTGCAAGATCTTGTTTGCTGTAGTTGTTAACGACAAAAAAGGCATCTAGTTTTTGTGTTTGGTCCATTCTCATATCAAGTTTTGCGTTGTGCATATATGAAAACCCGCGCTCTGGAGTGTCGATTTGATAAGAACTAACCCCAAGGTCAATCAAAATTCCGTCAAAAGAATCAATGTTAAAAGCTTGCATTGCTTTTTTGAAATCTTTAAAATCACAATGAAAAAACTTAACACGCTCGCCAAAAGTTTTTAATCTTTCTTGTGAAACTTTTAATGCATTTTCATCTTTATCCAAACACAAAAGAGTTCCGTTTTTTAGCTTTTTGGCAATCAACGTGGAATGTCCTGCTCCACCAACAGTGCAATCAAGATAAGTTCCATCTGGTTTTATGTCAAGCCCATCAATGCATTCCTTTGCCATAACTGAAAAATGTTTAAATTCCATCGTCAACTTCTCCCAAAAGTGTTAACTTGCAATCAACTTGATCACAAGATGTAAGATAGTAAGGCACGCCGTGAACATCATATTCAAGTTTAACTCGGCAATTTTTTCCGTGAAGATGACCATAAATCACGCAGTTTGGCTTGTAGTTGTCAATAATGTTAGTCACATCACTTGGCATCATTTTTGAATTAAATGGTGGATAATGTGTCATAACAACAACAAAATCATCTGGCTTTCTTTTTGATTGCATATCTTGCAAACTTAAGTCCAAACGAATAAGTTCTCGCTTAAAAATTTTTTCATCTTCTTCTGTTTTAAATTCTTGTTCTGGAACTGTCCAACCACGGCTTCCACAAACCAAAACTTTTCCAAAACGAAGGCAATCATTTTGAACAGCAAACATTGTTTGGGGACAAATGCTTCTAACCTGGCTTATGCTTTTCCACCAATAATCATGATTTCCACGCAAAATCACTTTTGTTCCTGGAAGGTTGCCAATCAAATCCAAATCTGGCTTTGCTTCTTCAAGATACATTCCCCAGCTTATGTCCCCTGCAAGCAAAACCAAATCTTTGTCTGTAACTTTTTGTTTCCAGTCTTCACAAATACGCTGAAAATGGTCCTCCCAACCTGGGCCAAAAATGTCCATTGGTTTTTCCACCACAGAACTTAAATGTGTGTCACTTATTGCAAAAATTTTCATATTCTTCTCCCTTTTTATTTTAACACTTTTGTGGCCTTTTTGGCAAGTGATTTTTTAAAATAAAAAAAGAGCGATTTTTCACTCTTTTTAGTTGCCACCAACAACAATTGTTGCATTTTCCAAATTATATGGCAAAATTGTCCATGCAATCACAACAAAATTTTGACCATTTGCAAAAATGTAGTTGTTTTGATATTCTGGCTTTAGGCTCACAACAAAAATGTAAGTTCCTGCTCTTATCGCCTGCGTGTTGCCTTCAATTGTCATTTTCGTTCCATCAAAGTTTTGTAAGTAATCTGACATCTCCTTAGTTGTTCCACTAAAAGTGGTTTGATTGTTTTCAAGATCTAGGCTTGGGTTTGTTAAAACTTGTTTTCCAATACTCCACTCAACTTGTTTTGAAACAGACCCATCACTAAATTGATAGTTTGAATTTAAAGTAAATGTTGCAAAATAGGTTCCTGCATTAGATGCACTTGTTGTTCCGCCAACAGTTAATTTGGTTGTGTCATAAGCAGTCCATGAAACATTTTGCGGATTTCCTGTGTATGTTAAACTTCCACTTTGGCTTGGCAAAATGCTTGCACTAACACTTGCTTTTGCTATTGTCCAATTAAAAGTTAATGCATCAGAACCACCGCTGCTCCATTGATAATTTGATTTTGGAACAATTGAAAACTGATAACTTCCTGCATTTGTTGCACTTTGTGTCCCTGTAATTTCCATTGTGCCACTGTCAAATCCAGTGATTTTCGGTGCTTGCGCTGTTCCATTAAATGTAAAACTTAGTCCTGCAACACTTGGCTTGTCAATGCTTGCTTTTTCAATTGTCCAATAAATTGTAACAGAAGCATTTGTTCTATCACTCCACTTTGATTGTGCATCTTTTAATGTTACTGTAAGTGAATAAGTTCCCGCATTTATGGCGCTTTGGTCCCCAGTGATTGTCATAAAGTTTGAATCAAGCCCATAAACACCACAGTGTTGTGTTCGCCCTGTGTAAGTCAATGAACTTTCAAATTTTGGCAATGCAAAAATTTTCCATAAAACTGGAATTTGGCCATTGACAAAACGCCATTGTTTGTCTTTGTACTCATCCGCAAAAGTCGAAGGCTTTGTTCCATCAGCTGTTGACTTCATGGAACTTGCAGCAATCCCTGGAGTTGCAACATTTGAAAAGTAAAATGAATTTGTTGTTCCACGTGAGCCCACGGGATTCCCTGAAAACAAATCTGTGTTATAATAGCAATTGATTAAATTAATGGTTGTGTTGTTAACAGAAGCACCAAAAATGCCCCCAACAGCCCCTGATCCTGATGTTTTTACCAAACTGCTGTTAAAACTTTCACGAATTACACAAGAAGAATGTGATGTGCTCATTGGTCCATTCATATAACCAACAATTCCACCTGTTGCGTTTTTGCTATTAAGTTCACCAGTGTTGTAACATGTTTCAATGGTTCCATTTTCACGAACATAACCACATATTCCACCAGCATTTCCAGAAGTGCTCGTCATTTTTCCTGTGTTAAAACAGTTTTTTATCAAGTAAGTGTCAGAAATTGCGCCACCAATGCCACCGGCACTGTCAGCGTTGCCAACACTTACAGCCCCTGTGTTAAAACAATCTGTAACAAAAAGACGTGACCGGTCTATGCCCCATCCAATAATGCCAGCACTAGAACCTGCTGTTACACTGATATTTCCCACATTGTTGCAACAAGAAATTTCAGCAGTGCAATCCGCGTTAATCATCGCGATAATCCCACCACAAACACCATTACCACTAATTGTTCCAGAATTTGAGCAATTGCTAACTTTACAAATACCCACCATTTCAACAACCCCAACAATTCCTGCCCCATAACTGGTAGCCACTAT
>CAMVKM010000004.1 GCA_947168085.1 uncultured Clostridia bacterium
AATAACAAAAATTTATGTTAAACACAAAATTGAATTTTTACGCAAAATTAATTTGTTTTAAGTAAAAATTTGGGGTCTTTTAAGTAAATTTATTTTATCCAAAAATCAAAGTTTTTAAAGTAAATTTGTTTTATGTAAAAACTTAAATTTACTAAGCCATTTTGTTTTCACAACCAATCATGTTTTTAAGTGAAAAATGTTTGAATTTTATGCTAAAAATTAAGTTGATTTCTTGAAAAACTTTTGCGCACATATTTATTTTTATTTTTTACTTAATTAATAATTAAATAAATAACTTTAAAAAGTTATTTTATAACAAAAAATCTAAAGTTTAGAGCTGCGGCTTTTAAAAAAATTTTGAAAAATTTTGTCATGAACATTTGACTTTTACGTTTGTTTTGTGGTATAGTTAAATCACACTGTCTTTTTTGCTTTTTTGTGGCAGGCAAAAAAGGCTTGTTTTTCACAAAGGAGGTGGTTTTTTTGCAGAACTTTTTAGACAAACAATGGGCACAGGCACTTGGTGACCTTGAACAAACAATTAGCGCAATTGGTTTTGATATGTGGATTAAAACCATGCGGCCAATCAACATTGAAGATGACAATTTGGTTTTTGTTTGTGGAAACGAAATGGCAATGAATGTTGTTCTTCGCAGTTTTAGTAAGCAGATTTTGGAAGCAATAAAAACACACTTTAAATTAGACAAGTTTAAAGTTATTTTAGAAAGCGAAAAAGATGAATATATTGAAAAACACCACCTTGTTGAAAAAAGTGAAAAAAACAAAGAAGAGTTGCCAAAGGCAGTTACAAACGAAGAAGAGTTAACAAACCCATTAAATCCAAAATACACTTTTGATAATTTTGTTGTTGGAACAACAAACTCTTTAATTTATGCTGCCACCAGAAGCGTTGCTGAAAACCCAGGCAAGCGTTTTAATCCACTTTTTATTTATGGTGGAGTTGGTCTTGGAAAAACACACCTTTTGCACGCAATTGGAAACTACATTTGGGACACAAAACGTGGAAAAGTTAAAATTGTTTACTCAACATCAGAAAACTTTACAAACGAGTTTTTGGAAATCTTGAAAAACAACAAAGAAAAAAGCACAATTGAATTTAGAAAAAAATATCGTCATGCAGACGTTCTTTTGATTGATGATGTTCAGTTTTTTGCAGACAAGAAAAAAGTTCAGGAAGAATTTTTTAACACCTTTAATGACCTTTTTGCAGCAAACAAACAAATTATCATAGCATCAGACAGACCACCAAAAGAAATTTTTGGAATTGAAGAAAGGCTTTCTTCAAGGTTTTCTCAAGGGCTTGTTCAAGACATTCAAAAGCCAGATTTTGAAACAAGAGTTATGATTATTAAGAAAAAAATTGAACTTAATGGCTACAAATTTGATGAAAACATCATTCCAACACTTGCGGAGCGTTTTGAAAAGTTTAACATTCGTGAAATTGAAGGTGCTTTAAACAAACTTTATGTTATTGCAAACTTGTCTGGAAAATATGAAGTTGATGCTGAAATTTTAAACGAAGCTTTTGCTCATTCTCATGAGTTTGAAGCAAAGGTTGGCAGAGTGGCAACTCAAGAAAAAATTATTGAAGCAATTTGCATTAAGTTTAACTTAAAACGAGATGAACTTTTTGGAAAAAGAAGAACAAAAGAAATTGCCGAAGCAAGACAATACTGCATTTACTTAATGTGGCGAAAACTAGACATTCCACTAACTTCAATTGCAAAACTTTTTAATCGTGACCACGCAACAGCAATTCATGCAAGAGACAAAGTTATGGAACTAATAAAAACCGACCCAACAATCAAAAAACTTGTTGAAGAACTTGAAGACCTTGTTGTTCACTAAAAAAACACACCCAAAGTGGTGTGTTTTTTTGTTTTTTGGTTTTTAAAAGGTTTAGGGTTAGATTTAAAGATAGTCAAAAGTGGGGGTAAATTTTGCGAAATTTGAGTTTTTTTGATTTTTTGGGGTAATTTATCGAGTTTTAAAATTTTTGAAAAATTTACGCAAATTTGCTTGTTCTTTTGATTTGTTTGTGATATAATACTTGCAAAAAGGGGTTTATAAATAATAAATTATTTATAAGAAAGCATTTGGGTGCCTAAAAACTTTTTGTTTTAAATTTAAGCATTTAAACAACACACAAAACACTTAAAAGGAGCAAAGCGTATGAACATCGAAAGACTTTTTATTGACAACTTTAGAAATCTAAAAACTCAAACCATCGATTTTTCAAATGGTCTTAATGTTTTGTGTGGAAAAAATGCGCAAGGCAAAACAAACACCCTTGAAGCAATTTATCTTGCAACAATAGGCCGTTCTCCCCGCACCCGAAAAGATAGTGAAATGATTGCATTTTTTAACCCAGCACTAACACTTGAATCAAAACTTGAATTTTGCCATCAAGATGTAAAACATTCAATTTCATTTAAGATAAAGGGCTCACAAAAACAAATTTTTGTTGATGATTTTAAGTTGGACAAACTTAGTGATGTTATTGGAAATTTTGGTTCTGTTTACTTTGATCCAAACACAATCGAACTCATTCATGGTGGCCCATCAAACAGACGAAAATTTATGGACATCATAAATTGCCAGATTTCAAAAAATTATTTAAAAGCCCTTCAAAACTTTCAACATATTTTGGAGCAAAGAAATGCGCTTTTAAAAACCGACGGCGACACAAAAAACCAAATGCAAATTTGGGATGACCAGGTTGCAAAATATGGCACATATATTTACGAAGCACGAAAAACATTTTGCTCAAAACTTTTGCCTGTTGCAAAACGCATTCACAAAAGCCTTTCACAAGGTGAAGAGTTTGAACTTGACTACATCAGTTTTTTGGAAAATGAAAACACAGAAGATTGCTACAAAAAAAGTTTAAAAGAAACCTATGACAAAGACAAACTTTTGGGCTACACAAGTTTTGGAATTCAAAATGATGACTTTGTTGTAAAGATTAACGGAAAAGATGCTAGACGAACAGGAAGTTATGGACAAATTAGAACGGTTGCACTTTCACTAAAACTTGCTGAACATGAACTTTTAAAAGATGAGTATGGTGATTTTCCTGTACTTTTGGTTGATGACATTTTAAGTTCATTAGACGAAGACAGAAGACAAAAACTTGTTGAGTACATAAGCCAATTTCAATGCATTCTTACATGCAATGAATTTTTGGAAGACATTCCTTGCCAAAAGTTTTTGGTGGAAGATGGTGTGATTGAAAAACTTTGACATTAAAAGGAGGCAAAAATGACAGACGCAGACAAAAAAGTAAAAATTGAAAAAGAAACATTTTTTGTTCATGGCGGTTTTGGAAAAAGAGTTCCAAAAACAGACCAAAATCCAAATGGTTGGGAAGAGTGTTTTTTTGACCTAGACAAAATTAACAGAAACAAAAAAACAATTCTTTACTTTGGTGGAAATGGAACCGTTGAGGCTGGACATGCGAATTTTGGCTGTAAACTTGTTGAGAGTTTGGTTGGACGAGCAGAAGAAAATGGTTTTGACCTTTTTGGGTTTTACTATTCTCATGAAAAAACAACAAAAAAATATATTGACACAAAAACAGGTAAACCAATTTTGGATGAAACAACAGGGCTTTTAATGGAAACAGAATCGGCAGACAATGCTTGTTTTGACGAAAAACAATTATCTCAAATTTACAACGCCTTTTTGTTTCCGCTTTTGGTTGATGAAAATGGAAATGTTTTTAAAGAAAATGAAATTAAAAAAAATTTGGGCAATTTAAGAATTTTTGCATATTGCAAAGGCAGTGAAGAAACAAACAAACTTTTGGATTGTGCAAATGAGTTTTTAACAAAAAATTTTGGTGAGCAAAAATCAAAAGAACTTTTAAGCAATGTGTTTGTTGTTCATTTTGCACCCTTTAAGGAGCCCAAATGGGGAACTAATGTTGAATTTAAAAGTTTGCGTGATTACTTAACATCTTTTCCAAACATTGCAAACAAACAAGGTTGGGGATTTAGTGTGGATGAACCGTTTTTGGGGGTTGCGCAAACAGACTTTAACAAAAACAAAAATGGAATTGAAGTGTTTTCCAATTCTTTTGTGTCTGTTGAAGATGTTTTAAGTGAAAATCATGCGGATGCACATTCAATTTCAAATTTTTTAAAAATTGATGGCGTAATTGATCGTCTTGCTTTGCCGGGAATTGATGATTTTAGTAAAGAAGAAAAGCAAGAATTGTATGAATTAAAAAAACAAGGGAAAACAGGAAAAAGACCTCAAGGTTACAGCAGGCAACAAGCCATATCGGACCTTATGAGTTCAGCGCTAAGTTATGGTCTTGTGCACGATAAACCAAACTTAGATGAAATTAAAATGATTTTGGACGCTCAACTAAAATTTGAAAATCAAATTCAACCAGAAAAACAGCAAAAAAAACTTTTTGAAGAAGGAATGAAAAAATCTTAAAATTTTTTAGGATACAAAATTTAAATTAAAAGGAGAAAAGCCATGGACGAGTTAACCCCAGAAGAAATGATAAGAAAAAAACGTCAAGCTCAACAAGAACACCAAAAGAAGCGAGAAGAACAAATTAGGCAAGAAAAGCAAGACAAACTAAACAGCAATCCAGGAGGGGTTGGAAGGCGCATTAAACCATTGCCACCAAACGAGCTTGAAAGAATTTTGAAAACTGGCACAGAAGAAGAAAAAAGCAAGGCGTTTTTTGAAAATGGAAGGCCACGAAATTGGGAAGAATTAAGTTATGACAAAACAAAAATAAACAAAGACAAAAAAACGATTTTGGTTTTTCCTGGTGATGCTAGTGTTGAGCCATTTGATGCAAATTTTTATGCAAAATTTGTTGAAAGTTTGGTTGGACGAGCTGAAGAAAATGGTTTTGATCTTTACTCGTTTTATCATGACAAATTTGAAAAGAACAAACGACGTGGAACTTTTTCGGATAAACATCTTGAAAAGATTTACAAAAGTTTTGTTGAGCCACTAATTAAAGATGAAAATGGAAAGTTTTTTAAAGAAAAAGAAATTGCAAAAAATTTTGGGAATTTAAGATTTGTGACTCACTGTTTTGGTGATTTGGAAGTGGACAAACTTTTGGTTAAAACATCAGAAGTTTTGGCAGAAAAGTTTGATGAAGAAAAAACGCAGCAGTTGCTTTCAAATGTGTTTGTTGTGGGTTATGCTCCATGGATACCTTTTCACAAGTTTGGAACACATGTGCAGTTTCACAGCAAGCAAGACAAAAACTTGATGTTTCCAGACAAAAAGTTGGAAGCATTAAAAGATTTTGAAGGTTTTGCAAAAATTTTTGAAGAACCTCTTAAAAATTCAATAACAGTGATTTCAGACACTTTTGCCGATTTTTCAAAAAGTTTAGATGAACACCAAATTGCACTTTTGCTAAAAGAAGGTGGAGTGATTGACCGTTTGCAATTTGCCGATGCTCAAAAGCTTTCAAAACAAAAGCAAGAAGAACTTAAAAGCCAAAAGAAAAATTATGCCAACAATGTTTTGCCAAGAACGGCTGATTACAGTAGGCAACAAGCCATTTCAGACATGTTTGCAAGTGTTCTTGCTTACAGCATTGTTACAGACAACTTAAGTTTGGAAGATGTGAAAATGATTTTACAAGCCCAAATAAACATGGAAAACAAAATTTGGCCAGAACAAAAAAGGATGAAAAAAGAAACCGAGAAAAAAAGGCAAAAAGATTTAGATGTGAATGTTAATAAAAACAGCATTGAAGAAGAATTAAAAAATCACACAGCATTAAATCCAAAACAATTTTTTGCTTCGGCAAATGCCTATAAAAAATCTAAACCAAAAAACTTTGGAGACAAAGATTAAAATATAAAAACAAAAAAAGGAAATATTAAAAATGGAAGAACAAAAACAAGTTTATGATGAAAGCGCAATTCAAGTTTTGGAAGGACTTGATCCTGTTAGAAAGCGCCCAGGAATGTACATAGGTTCCACAGATGAAAGAGGGCTTCAACACCTTATTGTTGAAATTGTGGACAATAGTATTGATGAAGTTTTGGCTGGCTACTGCAACAAAATTGAAGTTGTGTTAGAAAGTGACGGCAGTTGCAGTGTTACAGACAATGGACGTGGAATTCCAACCGGAATGCACAAAACTGAGCACAAGTCGGCTGTTGAAGTTGTGCTTACAAAACTTCACGCTGGTGGAAAGTTTGGCGGAAGTGGTTACAAAATTTCGGGTGGACTTCACGGAGTTGGACTTTCTGTTGTTAACGCACTTTCAACAAGACTTGAAGTTGAAATTAAACAAAACGGAAACATTTATCACCAAGATTATGAGCGTGGAAACCCAAAAAACCCACTTACAATTGTTGGCTCATCAAAAGAAACTGGAACAAAAGTAACATTTTTGCCAGACCCAGAAATTTTTGAAACAGTTGACTTTAACTATGAAACACTAAAATCTCGTTTTAAGGAAATTGCGTTTTTAAACCGCGGACTTACAATTAGCCTTGAAGACAAACGTGAAGGACGAGAAAGAAAAGATGTTTTTCATTTTGAAGGTGGAATTGTTGAATTTGTTGATTTTTTAAACCGCGGCAGAGAGTGTTTGTTTCCAAAACCACTTTACATTTTTGACAAAAAAGATGACAGCCAAGTTGAAATTTGTTTTCAGTACAACGACGGCTACAGTGAAACCATTCATGCCTACGCAAATAACATCAACACCGAAGAAGGTGGAACGCACCTAAATGGTTTTAAAAATGCACTTACAAAAATTGTTAATGACTACGGAGTTAAAAACAAAATCTTAAAAGAAACCGAAAAACTTTCGGGCGAAGATGTTCGTGAAGGAATTTGTGCAATCATTTCTGTAAAACTAACTGAACCACAATTTGAAGGACAAACCAAAACAAAACTTGGAAATTCTGAGATGAGAGTTTATGTTGAAAAAGTTATGCAAGAAGAATTTGGAAACTTTTTGGAAGAAAACCCACAAATTGCTCGTGATTTGGTGCTTAAGTGTGTAACAGCTCAAAGAGCAAGAGATGCTGCAAGAAGCGCAAGAGAGTTAACACGAAGAAAAGGAGTGCTCGAAAGCAACACTCTTCCAGGAAAGCTAGCAGACTGCACAAGCAAAGATTCTAGCCAATGTGAAATCTTTTTGGTTGAGGGAGACAGTGCGGGTGGAACAGCAAAACAAGGCCGTGACCGCAAATTTCAAGCAATTTTGCCACTTCGTGGAAAAATTCTTAATGTTGAAAAAGCACGCCTTCCAAGAATACTTGAAAACCAAGAAATTAAAACAATGATAACAGCATTTGGGTGCGGAATTAGT
Organism: uncultured Clostridia bacterium; assembly: GCA_947168085.1. Lineage (GTDB taxonomy): Bacteria > Bacillota > Clostridia > Christensenellales > UBA1242 > UBA7584. The sequence continues at coordinate 7,340 of CAMVKM010000004.1, forward strand.
GAAGAGTTTGACATAACAAAACTTAGATATGACAAAATTATTTGTATGACCGATGCCGATGTTGATGGAAGCCACATCAGAATTTTAATGCTCACATTTTTCTATCGCTTTATGCGCCCACTTATTGAACAAGGCCATGTTTACATTGCGCAGCCACCACTTTACAAAGTTGTGCGCAGTGGTGTTACACGATATTTTTATGATGACGCCGAACTTGAAAAGTATTTTGCAGAGTTTGGAAGAAAGGGAATTGAACTTCAACGCTACAAAGGTCTTGGAGAAATGAATGCCGACCAACTTTGGACAACAACCATGGATCCAAAAACAAGAACAATGCTTCAAGTTACCATGGAAGACGCTTTTGAGGCGGATGAAATTTTTACAATACTTATGGGAGAGCGTCCAGAACTTAGGCGTGAATTTATTGAAAAGAACCACGACTTAGTAAAAGACCTTGATGTTTAGTTATGAAACAAAAATACACACCAACACTAAAAAAAGCAAAAGTAAAGCAAATTGTTGAAAGCCTAAAGACAAAACAAAAAATTGAAATTGCAGCAAAAATTGCAAACAAATTAAATGAGCAAACAAAGTAACAAAAGGAGCAAACTTTTATGAACACCAAACAAAGACAGCACAAAATGCTTGACGAAATTTTTGCAAGCAAAGATTTTGAAAGAAATGTAACTTTTTTTAAAGATGAGTTTAAACAAATTGCAAAAGACTTTGTTGACGTCTTTGATTTGACTGATGAAAGCATTTTGATGTTAAAAAGTTTGTATGTAAAACCTTTTGGCTTTTTTGACAAACAGCAAGGTCAGTTTTATGGATTTTACAACTACTATCCATTAAAATTTGATGGCCAATTTGTTGGCAATTCAAAAATATCATTAAATCCAACAGGGTTTTTGGAAGATGATGATGAAGAACAAATTTTTGATTTGAGTTTGCTTGAAAAAAATTTGCTTGATGAAGAAATTAAAAACGATGATTTGCTGCATGTTGATATTTGCCAGGCACTAACACATGAAATGAGCCACTTTTTTAGCAGAAAAGAAATGGAAATTTTGGATGAAAACCAAAATGAGTTAACGCAAAAAGACATTGGCACAGAAAAAGCAAAAAATGGAAATGTTTTGCTTTTTAATGGTGGAGTTGCGCATGGCTTGATGCATTTGGATGAAAGTGGAAATTTGGTTTTGTTTGATGATGCAAATTTTAGTTTACAGCAAATTGTTGACGAGGAAATGCAAGAACAAGATTTTGAAGAAAACAGCATCACACAAGACACTTTTCAAGATGATTATTTGGAAAACCAGTTTAATGAACAAACAGTTTTGATAGACAGGTTAGACGACACGGTTTTTGGAAAATATGCAACAAACTTTCATGAAGGCATGACTGAATTTTTTGCCCAAAAACTCATAAAAAACAGCACGGCAAAAGCATTAAAAAAACTAAGAGAAGATGAAAAATTATTTAATAATTTAAAAACCTACAACACAGAAGCTTCTTATGTTGCGATGATGCACGCACTTAACGGACAAGCGTTGGAAAAAGTTCATTTTCAAGGCCAAAAGTTTTGGAACATTCCTGTTTTGCAGCAAGAATTTGTTGATGATTTTCGCTTGATTTTTGAAAGTTTTGAAAAGGTGCAAGAAATTTTGAATGAAAATGAAATGATTTGTGATGAACTTGATTTTTTGGATGAAATTGAAGAAACCACAAAACTTTCGAAAGAAGAGTTGCAACAACAACAAAAATTTGAACAACAGCTAAAAGAAAACAACGAAAAAATTGTAAGCGGTTTTGAAGAGTTTTGTGTTGAAACAAAATCAATTTTAAAGCGACAGCAAAAAAATGTGAAAAAAGCACTTGATGATGGACAAATAAATTTGAATCAACTAAAAGATTACTTTGTTGCACGCAATGGGTTGGTGTCTGCAAAAAGTTGGTTTGAAGAATTTTTGTTTAATGAAGATGTTGAGTTTGAAAAAATTGAAGAGTTAACAAACAAACATTTTAAAGAATTTGAAGTTAGTTTTCAAGACAACAAAAATGAGTCGAACGAAATTGTGAAAAATGTTAAAATAAAACAAAAGCTAAAACAAGCACACCAAAACGCATTAAAACTAAAAAATGTTTTAGAGCAAAGAAAACTTTAAAAGGAGAAAAAGACATGGCAAAACTAAGTGAACAAGAACAAGAAAACTTAAAGCAAGAAATTGACAAAATTGCAAGCAACAAAAAGTTTAACAAAAATTGGCGAATAACAATGCATGGCAAGCAAAATCCAGAAACCAAAGAGTTTGAATTCGTATCTTTTTTTCCAGAAATTGTTAAAATGGTGGCGGAAGAATTTGGTGTTAAAAATTCTGCCGAAGTTTTAAAACACATAAAAGTAAAACCATTTGGTCGTTCGCAGATTAAACATCGAACGCAAAAAGTGATTACAAAAAAACAAACAGAAAATGGCATTGAAGAAAAAAAACTTTATATGGCAAACGCAAGAGGCTTGGAGTATAAAGCAACAAGCATAAACAAAAACAGCACGAATCAAAGCATAAAATTAAATCAATTTGTTTTTGGTGGTCATACATTAAGAGATTTTGATCTTGATGAATTTCATTTGGATTTAGAAAACTTTAATTGTGCACACAATGATGCAATGCAAGCTTGGAGACAAGAAGAAATTACACAAGGAAACAAAAAAGCAGAAAAGGCAATTTTTTTGAGTAACGATGAAAAACAAAATGTTGAATATTTGCTAAAACACAACAAAGAAGTTGAACAAGCGGAACAATTGGCGGAAGAAGAATTTTTTGCTCAACTTGTGAAAGAAAAAAAGGAAAAAATGAAAAACGACCCAAAAGGGTTTGCTGATTGGCTTGAAAACAAAGCAGCACAAGATGATTTTGTTTTGAAATCACTTGATGAATTTAGACAGCGACACAAAAAACAAGAGCAAGCAAAAAAACAGAAAAAAACAAAAAAATTAAAAGAATCAATTGTAACATCACCAAAAATTAAAGATGAACTTGTTGCCGAAGGATTTAGGGCCGTGTTTAATGATGAAGAACAAGAAAAGTTTGAACAAGCATTAAAAGAACTTAAAAAAAGAAATTTAAATCCCGGCGCAAAAATGGCAAAAAAGGCAAAGCTTCAGGAAAACTTTGCAAAAAAAGTTTTGTTTTCACCTTTTGTCAGTGATGTTGGCATAAATAGCGTTCAGGCAGCAATGAGAAAAACCACAACTCATGAATGGCTACATGCTGTTGTAAAACAAGAAAAAAATGCGGGTGCAAAAGTTTGGGGTGGCGTAGATTTGGATCAGCAAAATCTTTTGCATGAGGGCATGACCGAGTGGCTTACGCAGCAAGTTTTAAAAAATCACCCAACATTTTACTTGACAAATGAGCAAATTAAAAACAACGAAAAACCAAATATGATTGCTTATGAGCCATATGTTGCTTATGTAGACATTATGGAAACATTGTTTCCGGGAAGTGTTGAAGATGTGTTTTTTAATGGCACACAAGCAAAAACAAATCACACTTGCCAAAGTGTTCAAGTAAAAACAGGTTTTGCTTTGGACAATGGTGAAACCAAAATAAAAGAACAACCATTTTCGTTTGAAATGTTGCAGCAAAAATTTCAACCCTTGGAAGAACTAGACAATCTAACAAATCAACAAGGTGAATTAGATTACAAAAAAATTAAGGAAAATTTGCTACAAATTTCAACAGATTTTGCTTTTATAAAAAAACAAGCACAAAAAATGCGAGATTTGGGCATTGTTGATGATGATGCGCTGATTAGAGTTTCGCAAGACACGGACACTTGTTGGGAAAAAATAGGCGCAAAACAACTTTGGAAAGTTGTTGAAGAGCAAGAAAGCAAAAACCAAAATTTGCCACAGTCGAAAGAAGAAGCCTTAAAACAGGCGGGTTTTGAGCAAGAGGAAAAACCAGAAAATTACAAAGAAGAAAATTTAAAGTTTGTGCCCGAAAAACTAAACAAATTTGACAGAGAAGAAAGAACAATAATCACAAAACCAGACGATGAACTTGGTTTTTATTAAAAATATTAAAATGGAGAAAAAATTATGGAAGACGGAATTGAAACCATTATGGACAAAGACAGCCAGATGATCAAAGTGCCGGTTGTTGATGAAATGAAAAAAAGTTTTATTGCCTATGCAATGGCAGTAAATGTTTCGCGTGCAATCCCAGATGTGCGTGATGGACTTAAACCAGTTCATCGAAGAATACTTTATTCAATGGGAGAACTTAACTTGTTTTCAGACAAGCCCTATCGTAAATGTGCCCGCATTGTTGGTGACGTTTTGGGTAAATATCACCCACATGGCGACAGTGCTGTTTATGAAGCATTGGTTAGGTTTGCTCAAGATTTTACTCTTAGAGCGCCACTTGTTGACGGACATGGAAACTTTGGTTCGGTTGATGGCGACCCAGCAGCAGCCATGCGTTACACCGAAGCACGTTTAAGTAAAATTGCTGCTGAAATGCTAAGAGATTTGGACAAAGACAGTGTTGACTTTGCTCCAAACTTTGACGACACACTCATGCAGCCAGTTGTGCTTCCTGCGCGTTTTCCAAACCTTTTGGTTAATGGTGCTGACGGAATTGCGGTTGGAATGGCAACAGCAATTCCAACACACAACTTGGGCGAAGTTATTGACGGAGTTGTGGCTCTTATTAACAATCCAGACATCACCATTGATCAGCTTATGGACTACATAAAAGCGCCAGATTATCCAACTGGTGGAATCATTATGGGGCGCATGGGAATAAGGCAAGCCTACAAAACCGGACACGGAAAAGTTGTTGTTCGCGGAAGGTGCGAAATTGAAGAGGACGACAAAGAGCGTTTTCACATTGTAATTACAGAAATTCCACACCAAGTTAACAAGGCTCTGCTCATTCAACAAATGGCAAATCTTGTTAAAGACAAAAAGATTGAAGGAATTTCAGACATTCACGAAGAAAGTGACCGTGAAGGAATGCGCGTTGTTGTGGACATTAAAAAAGATGCAAACCCACAAGTTGTGTTAAACCTTTTGTACAAGCACACACAACTGCAAACAAGTGCAGGAATCACATTTTTGGCATTAGTTGGAAAAGAACCAAAAATTTTGAACTTAAAAGAAATGCTTTTCTACTACCTTGAACACCAAAAAGAAGTTATTGTTAGAAGAACAAAATTTGATTTAGCAAAAGCACAAGAGCGAGAACACATTGTTGAAGGTCTTGTAAAAGCGCTTCAAAACATTGACGAAGTTGTTAAAATCATAAAATCTTCAAAAGAGCGTTCTGATGCACTAAATGCCCTTATGACTAAACTAGATTTAACAGAAAAACAAGCAAATGCAATTTTGGAAATGAGACTTGTGCGCCTTACTGCACTTGAAATTTCAAAACTTGAAAATGAACTTTTGGAACTTCAAAAATTCTGCGCCGAAATGCAAAGTATTTTGGATAGCCCAACCAAAGTTTTAACAATTATTGCAAAAGAACTTTTGGAAATCAAGGCAAAATATGCAACTCCAAGAAAAAGTGAAATTAGCCATGATGTTGGTTCAATTGAAATTGAAGACCTTATTGCACGTGAAGACATGGTTGTTTCAATGACCAAACAGGGTTATGTTAAACGTATGGCAGTTAGTGAGTATCACACACAAAACCGTGGTGGAGTTGGAAACACCTTCCACAAAACAAAAGACAACGACTTTGTGGACAACATGTTTGTTGCAAACACTCATGACCAACTTATGTTCTTTACAAACAAAGGAAAAGTTTACTGCCTAAAAACCTATGAAGTGCCAGAAAGCACAAAAGGAAGCAAGGGCAGGGCAATTGTAAACCTACTTCAAGTTGACCAAGACGAAAAAGTTAATGCAATGATTTGCCGTAAAAAAGAAATGGATGGAGAAAAACTTTTCCTTGTTATGGCAACAAAAAAAGGCTTTATTAAAAAGACAAAACTTTCTGAGTTTGATTCAATTCGCCAAGTTGGTAAAAAAGCAATTGTTTTAGATGAAGATGATGAACTTATTTCTGTTCAAATTTCTGATGGCAGCCAAGACATTTTGGTTGCATCAAGCGCAGGACGATGCATGAGATTTTCGGAAAATGATGTTAGACAAAGTGGAAGATCAAGCCAAGGTGTTAAGGCAATGAAACTTCAAGAAGGCGCAACTCTTGTTGATATGGTTGTGGTTTTTGAGGGCAGCGAAATGCTTACTGTTACCGAAAACGGCTTTGGAAAACGTGTTAAGGTTGAAGATTACAGAAGGCAAGCAAGACGAGGAATGGGTGTTAGTGCCGGAAAACTTAACGACAAAACTGGCATGGTTGTGGCACTAAAACAAATTACACCAGGTGACGACATTTTGCTTATTACAGACGCAGGTGTTGCAATTAGAATTAATTCTGAAAGCATAAGGCTTTTGTCTAGAACAGCAATGGGCGTTAAGATGATGAGACTAAAAGGAAACAGCAAAGTGGCATCAGTTGCAGTTATGGCGCCAGACGACACTCAAACCCCAGTTGATGTTGAACAAGTGGCAAAAGAAATTCAAGAAGTTGAAGAACAAGTTGAAGGTGTTGTGGTTGCAACCCCAGACACTTCAAACCTTGAAATGGACTATGAAATTCCAACCATGGATTTTGAAGACGAAGATGCCGACAAAGAAGAAAGCGAAGAAGACATTGAAGAATGATTTTGCAAAAAAATAAAGCAAAAAACACTCAAAAAACTTAAAATTTTTGATAAAAAACAAAAAAGTATGGAAAAATCCATACTTTTTTTAATTCCAAAAAAGTTTCTTTTTGCTAAAATATGCGGCATATCTAAACTTGAAATTAAGGTCACGAATGCGATAATTTAGTTTTCTAAAAAACTTTCCAAAACCTTTGTAGGTGTAGCCAACATAACCAAATGAATCAACGTAAGTGTTTTGAACTGCATCATACCAATTTCGAGAGTTGTTGTTTGCTTCAATAATTGTTCTGTAAAACATGTTGGCAACAACTGATTCAAGATTTGAATAAACGCTTTCATCAACTTTCATGATTTGTTTGAATTTGTCCACAACTTTTTCTTGAAAGCCCTTTACCAAATTGTTGTAACACAAAGTTTCGGCAGTTTTTTGTGTGTCTAGAATTGGAGTGTTTGTTTTTGGATCATAGCCCTTGCATGTGTTTTCTGGACTTCTTAACACACTTTCATAATTAAGCATGCGATAGGACAAAACTTTGTTATTTTTTCCAAGTTTGTGTTTTTTTGAAAACAACAATCCAAACAAATTTTGTTTTTGTGCGTTTTTTGTGTCCAGTCCAACATAGCAACCAGAAAGGTTTGTGCCATCACCTAAAAACCACCCCAAAAATTGTTGCATTGAACCATGCCAGCCACTATCTACAACAAAAACATTTTTTGTGTTCTTTTTTATTCCACATTTTTTTGCATAAGTCCAAAGAGCTTCGTTTTGTGATTGATTGTATGGCACATATGCATTTTTAAAAGCGTTGGAATTGATAAGAGTTTTGTAGGCGTTTGTTTTTCCAAAACAAAAGTGGAAAAAGTGCTCTTGAAGTTTTAAGTTTTTGCAGATACTTTTTATTTTTTGTTTTGGGATGTTAAGGGTTAACATAAAATTGTGTGGCGAGATAAAGGCACGGTGAGAAAGTTGTTTGAAACGTGTGTCATAAGGAGTTAAAACAGCATTTAAAAGACTGCTTCTAGAGCCCACAAAATAGTGTAATTTCATGTTCACACCTTTTGCTTTAATGTATTCTTCAAAAAGTGTTTTTAAAAATTTGCCCTCACGTGCCAAAAACCAAATTTCATTGATGTTGTGTCGTTTTGTGTGGTCAAAAAGACGTTTGGTAAAAAGATAGAGTGGAAAAGCATAGTTTGTGTAAATGTTTTCTTTTTTTCCATCTTCAAAAATTTTGTTATATTCCTCAGGAATTTCAAGCTTTGTTTTTGTTTTTTGCAAATTGTTTGAAGGAAGTTTTATGTAAGGTGCTGCTGATTTTGTTTTTATACCAACTTTTGATGGCATTATTTTGTCAGACCAAATGTTGTCCCCAAACATCAAAACATTTTTTGGTTTTAAATGAAGTTTTTTCAAAAGGCAAGGATACAAACTGCCCGCTTTTTTTGAAAGTTTGAAATCACAAGAAACAAAAATGTCATCAAAAAAGTTTTTAACCCCAAGATTTTCAAGCCAACGATTTAAAATTTCTTTTGTTGTGTAAAAATCGGAAACCATAAAAATTTTTTTGCCTAATTTTTTTTGTTTTTCCAAAAATTTAAAGTTTTTTGTTTTTAGGTAGTGGCTTTCATCTTCAGCTTTAAAATAGTTTTCACTTGCAATTTTTAAAAATTTTTGTTTGTCAAAATTTTTTTGCATTTTATATTTTAAAATTGTGTCTGCAATTTTAGAAAAAATGCAGTCAATGTTCATCAAAAATTCACAATTTTCAATTTCTAAAACATCAATATGTTCAAGTTCTTTCCAACAACTTTTAAACAGTTTGAAAAATTTGTCACTTGAAATGCTGTTATATGTTTTGCTCATTTGTTTTGACCAATCAAAAATCACGTCGTCGGGGTGTTTTGTTCTCCCAATGATTGTGTTAAAACAATCCACAAAAATTGTTGTAGTTTTTTTGTTTTGCATAAAAATTCCTCTAATTAGTAAATATATTATATAACAAAGTTATACAATTGTCAACTTTTGTGAATGTTTTGTAAAAACATACAAAAAAATCATAAAAAAACAAAAAGAGTGATGTTTCACTCTTTTATTTCAATTGCTGCAACTGGGCAAGATGCTGCAGCGTCTTTTGCTTGGCTATCATTTTTGTTTGGCAAAGCTTTTGCTTTTCCGTCATCATCCAAAACAAAAACTTGTGGGCAAATGCTGGTGCAAAGGCCACAACCAATGCAAATGTCTTTGTTTACTTTTGCTTCCATGTGTTTTCTCCTTTTGTTTTTTATTTTAACACATTTTATGAAAAAAGCAAAGCAAAAATGCAAAGTTTTTGTTTTTTTAAAAAGCAATTTGGCATTAAAAACAGTTTTTTGTGATACTTTAAAAAATGTTTTTTAAAATTTTAAGCATTTTTTAATTTTTTTTGGTTAAAATTATTGACAGACTTGTTTTTTTTTGTTACAATATACGAGTAATCTTAAAAAAAAGACTACCAGTATTCCTCAATAGCTCAGCTGGTAGAGCACTCGGCTGTTAACCGATAGGTCGCAGGTTCAAGTCCTGCTTGAGGAGCCAAGCAGTCCACAATTCTTGCGAATTGTGGATTTTTTGTTTCACAAAAAATGACTTGAATCTGCGCCGAAGTTTGTCTTGCAGTGCAAGCCAATCAATTTCACAAAACTCATAAAAACAAACAAGCTTGTTTTTACTGATTTTTGTTCATTGGACGCAGGTTAAGGCGTTGAAGAAGCTTGAGGATCAAAAAAAGTCTAATTCTAAATTTCAAAGTTTTGAGTTAGACTTTTTCATTTTAAAGTAAATTATTAAATTTTTTTAAAAAGTTGACATTAAAAATTCAAAAACACTTGACACAGTGTGTTATAATATAATTAGAAAATACTTTCTAAAATTCTTGACAAACTAAAAAGGGAGATTTATAATATGAACATCTTAAAAGGTTATGAAGAACAATTAAGTGGAATTTTTAGTGATTGGATTAAAGTTCAAGACTTTAAAAATCCACTCACACTAGACAATTTTTCTAAAAATGGTGTTCCCGCAGAAATGGTTAAACCACACTGTGCGGTTTGTACAACAGTAAACCAATGCTGGTTTAAAAATGAAGAAAACAAAAAACCAAAAGAAATGGACTATGACAGTTATTCCAAATTTAACAGAAAACAAAAAGGGCTTTATCACCCTTATTGCCACTGCCAAAAAAGGGGACTTAATCCACCAAAAGAAGAAGATATTAAAATTGTTCTAGACAAAAACAAAGAAAATTATTTTTTTAATTCAAAAGGAAATTGGTTTTATTCTTGGGGATATAAAGATAAAGACAAAAATGATTTTATAAAAACACTAAAAGAAAAAATCATAAAGGCCTATGTTAGAGGAAATTATATAAATGGAAAATATGATTTTGAAGAACAAAAGAAATATGGTTTTAGAATAAATATTTTTGTTACCATTGATGGAGTAAATGAAAACAAAGGACATTTTTATGATATGAAATCTGGTTTTATTGTTTATCCAAATGGAAGATTAAAAAACACAACGCCACTTATAAGGAGGGAAAAATGAGAATAAAATATTTAGATAAAGTGAGAGTTTTAAAAGACAATGAGAATTATAAAAAATCTAATGTTTTTGCCGGAGATGTTGGAGTTGTTTGGCTTCCTGAAATTCGAGATAACACATTTTATGTTATGTTTGAAAATGGAGAACAAGATTTTGACAAATTGGATTGTGTTGAAACTTGCATAAAGATTGAAGATTTGGAATTGGTTGAAGACTATGGTTTAACAAACGAACAAATTGCCGAATCTTTGCCTTCTGATGAGCTTTGGTGGTGCGTTGTTGAAGACGGGTTCATCAAAAATATTAAGGGCGAAAAAAAGAACAAAATCCCTTTTGACTATGATTCTTAAGTGTTTCAATTTAGAATTCTTGTGGTGAGCCAACAAAAGCACCCTTTGTGTGTTTTTTTGTTCCTCGCAGGACTGCACGCATTGAGCGTGCTGTTTTGCTTTTGCAAAACGAACCTGCTAAGGCAACATCTCAAATTATGAGTTAAGAAAATTAGATATGCACGGGCAAAGAGTTAACATTAAAATTATTTTAAAAAACAACAATAGAGAATATGAAATTATCTCAGGTTGGATGGTAAAACCTAATGGTAAATTATTGTTGCTAACTCCTCTTGCAGATGATTAAAAGGAGAAAATTATATGAAAGAATATGACTTAGTGGAATTAATTAGAATGAGACCAGAATATGAAAAAGAAGGCTTAAAGCTTGGTGATTTTGGCGCAGTTATGTGTGAAAAGCCAATCAATGGTGAATGGCTTATAATATTTTCAGAATTTTATACTGGAAAAGACATTGCTGATATTTCAGTAAAAGAAGAAGACCTAAAAGTTTGGGATAAAGTGCCCGAAGAAAAATTGCCACCACGAAAAATAAAAATAAATAAACCGAAGGAGAAATAGTAAACACAACGCCATTTGGAGGATGGATACAATGAAAAAATTTGATTTAGTGGTTTTAAACAATGAAAAACCTTACATAAAACTTAATATTAAAGAAAAAACTTTGGGAATAGTTCTTGACTCTAATCAAAACACGGCTCAAGTTTTGTTTTTTAATCCAAAAAACTTGGGTGAATATTTGATCGCAGAGATTTACCAAAAAGATTTGAATATACAACAAGAAGAAATCTCAAAAGAAATCAAACAAGACATTGAAAAAAAATTAGATGAACTTATCAAAAAAGCAAAGCCGTTTTTTGATGTTCCAAAATTCAAATTATATGACAAAGTGAAACTTATTGTTGAAGATGAGAAATATACTAAATTTGGAATTCATAAAGGCGAAATTGGTGTTGTTGTTGATGATAATGCCGTGCAAAATTATGTTGAAGTTGATTTTGTGAATTTCAACGACTCAATTTCAGTTGATTTTAATGATTTAGAAATTATAAATAATTAAAAAAGCCTTGCGTTCTGCAAGGTTTTTTTAATTTTGGTGAGCCACAAAAAGCCCATTTGGGCTTTTTTTGTTACTTGCAGGACTGCACCATGTGCTGTTTTGCATAAGCAAAACGAACCTTGCTAAGGCAACATCGTCAGTTGGTTAAAAGTGTTTAAGCACCTTATTGGACCATTAAAAAGGAATTATTGTTTTATCATCTATCTTATTTGTTTTTTGTGAACGCATATTTTATTGCCAAGCGTTAGGTTAGTCACTTGTGTAAAAAGCACATGCTTAAATGTAAATTGAATTTTTTAAGTCATAACAAGACAAAATAAAAATTTTGTGATATAATAAAAGAAAATTCGTGAGGTGATTATGAAAGTTTTACTTGCAGAAGATGACAAACAAATTTCAAGTGCTGTTAAACAGATTTTAGAGATGTCTGGGTTTGAGGTAATACCAGTTTTTGATGGAGAAAGTGCCTTTGAATTAGTTTCAAAAACAAATTTTGATGCTGTAATTTTGGATGTTATGATGCCAAAGATGAATGGCTTTGATGTCCTTAAAAGCATAAGAGAAAATGAAAACGAGGTGCCAATTCTAATGCTTACAGCACTTTCGCAAATTGATGACAAAGTACATGGTCTTGATTTAGGGGCTGATGATTATCTTCCAAAACCTTTTGAAGCGAAAGAACTTGTAGCAAGAGTAAAAGCACTCACAAGACGACAAAAACAAGAAACAAAAGTTTTAAATTTTGAAAATTTGAGTTTAAATCCAAATACTTTTGAAATCAGTGCTAGCAAAACTTTGCAACTCACAAACAAAGAATTTAAAATTCTAATGCTTCTTTTAAATTCTCAAAACATGCTTATGTCCACAGAAAGTCTTATGGAAAAAGTGTGGGGATATGAAAGTGAAAGTGAATTAAATGTAGTTTGGGTGTTTATTTCTGGACTTAGAAAAAAACTTGAAAAAATTGGGGCAAACTGCACAATTAAAGCAGTTCGCGGAGTTGGATATAAATTGGAGAAATTATGATAAAAAAATTAAGGATAAGATTTGTTTGTGTTGCGATGGCTGCTGTGGTTTTGGTTTTGGGGCTGATGCTTTTTGTTATTAATATTACAAATTTTCAAAATGTTATTAAAAATGCGGACAATGCTCTTTTAAGAATATCAGAAATGAATGCAGAAACTTTTGTTGTAAACGAAAATCCAGCGCCTCAACATGAACCAATGAGAGAAAGATTTTTTGTTGCCAGCATTGATGCAGATGGGAATTTGAGTGTAGATTTAACGCACTTAGAGTGGATTACAGAAGATGAAGCAAAGCAGATTGCTCAACAAGCATTTACGCTAAATCAAGAAAATGGTACAGTTAACGATTTTAGATTTTTAGTGTCTTCTGACAAAAAAACTGCGTGGCTTTTGGATTTGAAAAATGAATTTGAAAATTCAAACAACTTTTTGAAAAACAGTTTGATTGTTGGGGCGGTTGGAATAGTTTTTGTTTTTGTTTTGGTTGTTGTTTTTTCAAGATTTGTTTTAAAGCCTGTTGAACAAAGTTATAAAAAACAAAAAGAGTTTATCACAAACGCTGCTCACGAACTCAAAACTCCGCTTACAGTAATTTCTCTTAATAATGAACTCTGCGAGATGAAATTTGGAAAAAATGAAAACGCAGAAATTATTTCAATGCAAATAAAAAAACTCAAAGTTATGGTTCAAAATCTTTTAACACTTTCACGAATTGACGAACAAGTTTTACAGCCAAAGAAAGAAAAACTTGATTTTTCAAATCTGTGTGAAAACTCTTTAAAAGAATTTGAAGAAGTTTTAAAAGCTGATGGTAAAACTTTTGAAAAGAAGATTGAAAAAGAATGTTTTATTCTGGGTGACGAAACATTTTTAAAACAACTTTTGTCTATATTTTTGGAAAACGCATGCAAATATGCAGAAAACAAAACAGTTTTTGAGGTATTTAAAGAAAACAAGAAAATTATTTTAAGGATTTTGAATGATACAAAAATGGAAGATGGTAACATGGAAAAATGTTTTGACAGATTTTACAGAAGTGAAGATGCAAGGGCTTCAAATATTGAAGGAAGTGGAATTGGGCTTTCTGTGGCAAAAGAACTTTCCATTTTAGTTGGTGTAAAATTAAATGCGTTTGTTAAAGATAAAATGTTTGTGATTGAACTTGAGTTAAAACAGGCCTAAATGGTTATATAAAAGGGATGTGATATCCCTTTTTTTGAAAAAAAATAAAAGAATTTAAAAAAATAATTGAAAAAACTTAAAATTTTAAGTTAATTTAAGTTAATCTTTAAGTAAAATTAAGGTTTCTCCTTTAAAATGTGGTTGTCTTAATCAAAAAGGCATAACAAAATCGCATTTTAGGAGGAATTAAAAATGTCTAATACATTTGAAAGAAAAGAAATTAAATATGTTTTAAGTAAAAAACAATATGAAGAAATTTTGAATGAGGTGGAAAAACACTGTACAAAAGATAATTTGTCTTTGTCTACAATACAAAGTATTTACTATGACACACCAAACTATGAAATAATCAGAAAGTCCATTGAAAAGCCTGATTACAAAGAAAAATTAAGGTCTCGAAGCTATGGACTTGCAAATGACAAAAGCGAAATATTTTTTGAATTAAAGAAAAAATATGACGGAATCGTTTACAAAAGAAGAATAAAAACAAATCAAACCAAAATAGACCAAATCCTAAAATATCCCTATTCTTTTGAAAATGCTGACCAAATAACAAGAGAAATTGCAAATTTTGCAACAAACTATGAAAATTTAGCACCCAAGTATTTGATTATTTATGACAGGATTGCTTTAAAAGGTGAAAATGATTTAAGAATTACTTTTGACCAAAATCCAAGATATAGAACAACAGATTTAAATTTAACAACCAGTTTAGATGGAGCCCCTCTTTTGGGTGAGGGCGAAGTTATAATGGAAGTTAAAACAAGCACGGCTATGCCACTTTGGCTTGCTCATCTTTTGAGCGAGAAAAAGGCATACAAGCAAAGCTTTTCAAAGGTCGGCCAAGCCTATAAACTTGACATGTTAAGCAAACTTTCACTCAAACAGTCAAGAATGTTTGCTTGTGCTTAAAGATTAAAATAAAAGGAGAAAATATTATGGATATTTTTGCATCAATTTTTGATGGTGGGCTAACTGCTCTTACATTTTTAGAAATGTTTTTAGCTGCCATTGTAATGGGAGTTGCAATTGCTTTTATGAGCAAATATAAATCCAACTCCTCAAAAGGATTTTTTATAACACTTTCAATATTGCCGATATGTGTTGCTATGGTGATTTGCCTTGTAAGTGGAAATATTGGGGCTGGAATTGCTGTTGCTGGAGCGTTTGCTTTAATAAAATTTAGATCTGTTCAAGGAAAAGCGCAAGAAATCGTTTCAATCTTTATTGCAATGGCGACAGGGCTTGCGTTTGGACTTGGTTATATTGCTTATGGTGTTATTTTTGGACTGATTGCTGGATTTTTTATGATGACACTTACCAAACTACATGTTTTTGATAAAAAAACTGAATCTAATGATAAACTTATCAAAATAACAGTTCCAGAAGATATTGATTATGCAACAGCTTTTGAAGATGTTTTTCAAAAATACACTTTAAGTCATGAACTTTTAAAAGCAAAACTCACAAATCTTGGATCTATGTATAAGGCACATTTTAAAATTAAATTAAAAGATAAAAATGACCAAAAGAAATTTTTGGATGAAATAAGGGTTATAAATAAAAATTTAGAAATAAAAATAGAAAGCCCTGAACTAGACAGGCTTTCGCTTTAAAGGAGATATTATGATAAATTTAAAATCAAGAAAAAGTTTTTTAATAAGTTTTTTGGCGCTTCTTTTATTTGTGCCACTGATTTTTTGCGCGTGCAATTCCGAGAACACAAAAACCGAAAAAGAAACACCTACTCTTGAAATTGCAGACATTTCAAAAACATATGACGGGACAGCGGCTGCTATAAGTTATGAAACCAATTCAAACGGAGAAGTTACAATTGTCTATAAAGGATATGACGCTGATGATAGTACTTATACAGATACTGCCCCAACAAATGCTGGAACTTATGTGGTGAAAGTGTCTGTTGCTGAATCTGACACCTACAAAGCAATTTCAGGCATAAAATCATTTACAATTTCAAAAGCAACGCCAACATACACAACACCAGAAACTGTTGCATTACTTTCTGGAGAAACACTTGACACAATAGACCTTTCCTCTTTTGGACTTGAATGGCAAACTCCAAAAGTTGTTGTAACAGAAGCTGGAATATATTATGCAAGTTTTACACCGACAGACACCTCAAACTTTGAAACAGTTCAAAATATAGCTATAAATGTTGAAATTGTACAAACACAGGTTGAAATTCCAACCGTTACAAACACTAGCTTTGAGTTTAATGGCTCTTTGCATGGCCCAAATATAAGTTATGATAGCACTCAAGTAGCTGTTTCTGGAACATTAACTGAAACAAATGTTGGAACCTATTGCATTCAATTTTCAAGGCTTGAAGAAAATACTGCTTGGAGTGATGGGACTACTGGAGATAAAACTTTTTATTGGTCAATTGAAGCCATTTCTGTTGATTGCCCAACTTTAAGCGAAACAAGTTTTGATTATGACGAAACACAAAAAACAGTCAGCCTCTCAGGATTTGATTCAGACACCATGCAAATTGTATCAAGCACGCTAAGTGCTACAGAGCCTGGAACATATAGTGTGGTTGTTGCACTGCTTGATAATGTTAACTATTGTTGGAGTGATGGAACAACTTCAAACAAAATTTTAACTTGGACAATTGTTGATACATCTTATGATTTTGAAATAACATGTTCTGAAGGAACACAAAATGCATACACCATAACTCAAGACGAAACAACCGGTGAATATATTGTTCAGTTTACAAATGTTTCTTCCGATAGTGTTTATTCAATATCTGGAAATTTAAATGGACACATTGAAATAGACACTGGTGATGATTATAAATTTGAACTTGAATTAAATGGTGTTACAATCGCCAGTAACACAACTGCCCCAATTCAAATTCTTTCAGGAGATAAAGTTCAAATCACAGCAAAGAAAAACACTACAAACACCATTTTAGATAGTCGTGAAAATATAAGCGAAGATGAGTCACAGTATTCTTCAGCAATCTATGCAACCGTTGATCTTGTTCTTGGAGGAAAAGGAACACTTAATGTTACAAGCGAAAATAATAACGGAATTCACACAAAAGATGATTTAGAAGTGAAAAATTTGACACTTAATGTAAGTTGTATCGATAATGCTTTAAAAGGAAATGACAGCGTAACCATTACAAGCGGAACTTTAACTTTAATTGCAAGACAAGGCGATGGAATTAAAACAACAAATAGTGATATTTCATCAAAAGGAAATCAAAGAGGAACAATTGCTCTTGATGGCGGAACTATAACAATTTATGCTGCTTGTGATGGAATTGATGCTGCCTATGATGTTACAATTGCCTCTGACGTTACACTAAATGTTTACACAGACAAATATTCAAGTTATTCTGAAGAAGTAACAGCTGTTACAGATGGAACATATTACATTCGCTCAACTTCTTCAAGTTATAAGTATTCATTAAAATACACAACCTCAAATGGAACTGTTTGGGCAAATGCAAGTTACTATACTTCTGTTCGAAGTGGTGGCCCAGGTGATGGGAAAACTTATTATTACTACAAAGTTAACAAACCATCAAATGCAACAAGTTTTGTTGTCTATGCTTACACATCTTCTCAATCACAAGGACAATCAAGCTCTTATAGTGCAGTTTCTTCAACTAAGGCATTAAATTCAAGTTATGACACAATCGCAGTCACAGTTAGTTCATCCAGTATTTCAACGAGTTGGACAAACTACACAACACAGCAAGGTCCTGGCGGAATAAATCAGGGTAATTCAAATAAAGGTGATTACTCAACAAAAGGTATAAAAGCAAACAATCAAATCACCATTTCTGGTGGAACAATTTTTATAAAATCTTATGATGACGCAATTCATGCAAACAATGATGAAAGCCTTGAAAATGGAAGTACACCTGTTGGAAACGTAACAATTTCTGGTGGAACGATTACACTTTATTCAAATGACGACGCAATTCATGCCGATGGAACACTTTTAATTTCTGGCGGAACTACTATAATTACAACCGCCTAGGAAGGGATCGAAGGAAACATCATAACCATCACAGACGGTAGTATTACGGTTAAAGCAAGCGATGATGGAGTAAATGCCCAAAGCCAAATCAATGTTTCTGGAGGAAGGCTTGATGTATCAGTTAGTGCAAACGGAGATACTGATGGCATTGATTCAAATGGTGGCATAACAATCACTGGCGGAATTGTTATCACTCGTGGACCAAACAGCGAAATGGCATCACCTATTGATGCTGATGGGACTATTAGAATTAGTGGTGGAACTCTTGTGGTAGTGGGGTATTGCCCAAATATTTCCTCAAACCTTACAAAAACGCAAAGTTCGAATGGACTAACATCAGGAAATCACACCATAAGTGTTGGAGGACAAACAATAAGTTATTCAAATGCAAGTTCTTATAGTGGAAAAACAACCGTGTTTGGTTCAAGTTCGGCCACAATAAACTAACATAAAAGCATTACACAAAATGTAATGCTTTTTGTTTTAAAAATAAGACAAATAAAAAATTTTATGTTATACTCTTAAATAGAGGTAAAACAGAAATGGAAACTATACAAAATTCTATTTTAAAAAAATAAAAGACTAGCAAATTGAGGAGAATTTTTGGTCTTTTTTATATGCAAAAAGTATGCAATAAAAATAGCAAAATATTTTACACTATGGAAAACTAAAAAATAATACATTATTAGGAGGATGGACATAATGATAATTTATGATAAAGTAAAGGTTATCAATGATAGACCAGAATATTTAGAATGGGGAGTAAAAAAGGGAATGATTGGAAGAATTTGCACAGCAGAAATTAGAGATAATGATTTTGAAGTTTGTTTTATAGATGAAAACATGATTAAAGATGATATAATCATTCCAATAAAAATAAAAGATTTAGAATTTGTTGAGCGTGGTTTTGGGACAATGGAAACTGTTTGGGATGAGCTTCCAAGCAAAGACCCAAGATGGTGGTGCCAGGTTGAAGATGGGTTTATAAAAAACTTTAAAGGAGAAAAGAAAAACAAGATTCCTTATGACTATGATTCTTAAATGTTTCGATTTAGAATTCTTGTGGGTAGTCAACAAAAGCACCCTTTGGGTGTTTTTTTTGTTTTGATTTTTTTGTTCTTTTTTTGGCTAGAAAAACAAAAAACATAAACACAAAGCCAAAAAACCCCAAAATTGGATAGACAACTTGAATAAACAAATTAAAACCAATGCCGCTAAAAACAAGTGCCACAAGGCTTGCAAGGGTGGTCATTAAAATTGGGCTGCCAAAATAGGTTTTTAGCCAGTTTGAAATGGTGTAGAGCATTGCAAACGAAGTTGTGAGCAGCCCCAGCCAAATAACGCAAAGCGAAAAAATTCCAAGCATCAAATTTTGGCTTAGGGCAATGTCCACAACCGGCATGTTTGAAGCAAAAGATGTTGGGTTTAAAAAAAGTAGCATCAAAAGAAACACAAGTGCCAAAAACAGCAAAATGGAGCCAATAAGACTTCCCAAAACAATTTCTTTTTTTTCATATTCTTTGCCTATTCTTGAAAAAACAAAGCCAGCAAAAAACATGTTGCTGCCCAAAAACAAAAGTGAAAACAAAATGCTGTTTGAAAATTGTTTTGGGTTTGTTGCTTCAATTTGAAAAGAAGTGCCACTTTTGGCTTCAAACACAAAAACCAAAACAATCATTAAGATTAAAAGTGGAACAACAAAAGCATTTGTTTTTGTTAGCCCCCTAAAGCCAAAACAAACAACCAAAATGCAAACAAATGCGCTTAAAACTCCAGCAAGGCGATAAGGAAAGTTTGGCACAACAATTTCAAACAAACTGTCTGCTCCGGCAAACATTGATGAAAGCATTGCAAGGTTTGAAAGCACTAAAAAAATTTCCATAACACTAGACAATTTGCCAAAAGAGATAAAAGTTGCTTCTTGCACACTTTTTATTTGAAATGTTTTGCCAAAAGAAAAAAACAAAAGGCACGAAAAGAAAAACAAAACACAAACCAAAATTGCTGAAAAAATTGATGCTGAGCCAAACCTTGCAAAGTAAAACCAAATTTCTTTTCCGGAAGCAAAACCAGCGCCAACAAGTGTTCCAAAAATTGTGATTCCAACAAACATTGCGTTACAAAAATTTTGTTTGGTCATAATTTTTCCACCTGCTTTTGTGATAGTAACATATCTTTTAAAAATTTTTCATCAGTTTTAAAAAATTGGCAAGCAACAAAAAAAACTTTTGGCCACGGAAAAAGCAAAAAACAAGCAGCTGTTGATGAATTTTGTGGCACCAAAAACTGGTTGTTTTTGTTTTGTTTGGCTCTTTGCATAATTTGTTTTAAAAGTCCCATTTCAGGGAAAAAACACTCGCAAAAACTGATTGCTTTAGCGGCAGCTTTTTTAAGTTTTCCAAGGGATTGAAGTTCTTTTTGTGTTAAACAAAAACTTGAAACATGGTTGTTTGAAACCAAAAATATGTTGCAAAAATTTTCAGACAAAAGTGCGTTTTTGCAAATTGCAAATTTTTGTTTTGCTGGCATTTTTTGTATCAAAAGTTTTTGCATCAAAGTTTTTGTGTCTGCATTTTTAACACCACAAATTGCGCGTGATGCAACATTTGAAACATCAAAATTTTGAAGCGAAAAACACCATTCTGTGTCCAGCAAAAGTGTGTGCGATTTTTTTAAATGTTCAACAAAATTTCCAGAAAAAAACACTTCCATCAAGTTTTCAAGTTTTTGTTTTTCAATGTCTTTTGGCAATTTTTTTAGCATTTCAAAATCTTGCCGGTTTGATTTAAAAAGTTCTAAAAAAAACTCATAAATCGGGTTTTCAAAATCAAGCCATCTTGCGTTTTGAAGATGAAAAATTGCGTTTTGGCTGTCTTTTAAATTTTGGCAAACAAGGGCGCAAAAAAGATGTGATTTTGGGTTAAATTCATCAATTTTTTGCCATTTTTCAAAACAAGTTTTTGCAAAACTAAAATCTTTTTGTTTTGCAAAAAACACTCCAATTTTTTCTAGGTCTTTTGGTTTTTGTGTTTGAAGTTGTTTTAGTTTTTCGCAAATTTTTTGTTTTGAAATTGGGTTTTCATAGGCCGAAAACAAAACAAGGTTTGCTTCCACACTGCTGGGGTTTTGTTCAAGTGCTTTTTTTGCAAATTTTTTTGCGCTAAAAATGTCTTTTTCTTTTAGTGAACACACACTTAAAAGCACACATGTTCTTTCATCTTGCAAAAGTCCAAAAAGAATTGTTTTTGCTTCGTTTAGTTTGTTTTGCAAAATCAAAAGCTCGGCTTGTTTTTGCAAACTTTGTGTTTCAAATTTTGGATTGTCCATTTGCTTTTTTATGTGCTGGGTCCACGCAAGCACAGCACTTGAAAAAAGATTAAAAACATCAAAATCAAGTGTTTTTTCAAAATAGTCTAAAGCAAGTGAAAAATCTTTTTGCTCTGCCAAATTTTTTCCAATACCAAAAAATGCTGCGGCTTTCAGGCTTGGACATTTTAGTGTTTTAAAAAAGTAAAACAAACTTTGCTCATATTGTTTCATTGCAAAAAAAGTTTCTGCCAAAATCAAATTTAGTTCCATGCGTCCATTTTTTGTTTTTGCGTGAGCCATTGCCGCTTTTGCTGTTTCCAAAACACCCCAAAGGTCGTTTGCTTGTTTGCGCTTTTCCAAAAGTGTTAAGTAATATTTTAGGTTATGTTTAAACTTTAAAATTTTTGCCATAACAAGATTGTATGTTTTAACTTTTTTAAAAAGAATTTTAAAACAAAAAAAGCCTAGTTTTCTACTGTTTAAAACTAACAGAATATGGGCAAAAAAAGCACATTAATTAAAATTTAATTTGTTCTTTCCATTTTTAGTTTTTTGTTATGAAACAAAATATAAAAAATTTATGAACAAATAAAACATTTTTTGTTTTGCTTGCTAAAACATTAACTTTATGCTATAATGATGGTACAGTTTTTTGGAGGAAGTAAAATGAAAAACGATTTACACATAAGAACTAACATTTCTGCAAGCTCAAACAAAGAAATGAATTGGGAAAAAGTTTTGTTAAAAGCACAAGAAAATGGGCTTGAACGCATTTCTATCACCGATTTTGACACGTGTCTTTTTTCTGTTATAAAAAAAATTGTTTCACCAACCAAGTTTTTTAAAGGTGAAATTATTGACGGAATGGAATGTGATGTTTGTTACAATGGAATCACTTTTGAACTTCTTGCCTACAACTTTGATGTGGACAAAACTTTTGAGTGGTCAAAAAAAACATATGGAACTTTGGAGACTAGACAAACAAAACTCAAAGATCTTTTGCTGGCAAAACTAAACAAAACAAATCTTACACAAAACAAAGTAATAAGCTTTGATCCCAAACAAGAATTTGCACATAATTATGTTTATAATCTTATTAATAACAAAAATAATGCAAAGTTTTTCGCTGAGTATGAAATTAAAACAAGTTCTGACTTTTATCGTCAAAGCACGACAAATCAAAAATTTCCACTTTATATAAATACAGGAGCAATTTGGCCAGAACCAAGTAAAGTTATTAAATTTATTCATTCGGTTGGTGGAATTATTGTGCTTGCACATCCTTTTAAATATAAAAATAAAATTAAAGTTACAGATCTTTTGAATTTTGCAAAAGAAAATAAAATAGATGGAATTGAATGTTATCACCCAGACCACACTAAAGAAGAAATTCAGCAACTTTTGAAATTTGCAAAGAACAACAAAATGCTTGTTACTGGCGGTAGTAATTTTAATGGTACAGAAAACTATAACACCATGGGCATAAAAAACATTGATGCTAAACAAAAAGAAATTTTTAAAAAATAAAATAGTAAATCTTATATAAAAAAAGAACCTAGCTAATTTTTGTTAGTTAGATTCTTTTTTATTTTGCTAGTTTCAAAATGGTTAACTCTTTTTAGACTTTTTGTTTTTTACTCTTGTGGCTTTTGTGGAAGTGGTGGAAGTGGTTTTCCGTGTTCGTCAATTCTTAGTTGAACAACTTTTCCGTTTGGAAGACGTTGTGTGATAAGACGATATTTTACTCCGTCTGGGCCAACTTGAAGTGGAGGAAGGTTTGGTCTTGGTGCTGCTTGTGGTTGTGCTGGCTGTGGGGCAGCTTGTGGCTGTGAAGCAGGTTGTGGCTGAGCTTCTGGTGCTGGAGCAGGTTGAGCGGCTGGTGTAGGTTGTGGTTGTGGTTGTGGTTGTGCGGCAGGCTCAGGAGCAGGGGCTGCTTTTGCTTGAGCTTTTGCATCCTTTTCTGCTTGTTTTGCTGCCATTGCTGCTTCTTTTTCAGCAAGTTTTGCTTGTTTTGCTTGTTCTTTTGCAAGTTTTTTGTCGCCTTTTTCTTTTGCAAATCTGCTTGGATCACCGCCAAATTCAAGTGGGTCACGCTTCATCAAAACAAGCATCCAAACTCCGGCAATAACTCCGTAAAGACCATAGAAACATGTTGGGAAGTAATAGTAGTAGTTTGCTTCAAAAGCACTGCCAAATCCAAAGTATCTGTAGATTGCGTCAAAAATCACAACAACCATGAAGTAGATTGCGGTGAAAATGTGGAATGAGTTTGCACGATATGGTTGCGTTTTTCCTTCACCCTTAAACAAAAAGATAAATCCCAAAACAACAAACACAACACCAACAATTCCAATGATTAGTTCAATAATTTGTTTTATGCTGCTGTTAAGGCTGTCTAGTGGAATGTAGCGAACAAGAAGTGCAACCAAAAAACACATTATTGCAGATTTCATAAACACAGAACTTTTTGCTCTGCCAATAAAAAATGATGCACTAGTTGCAAGAATCAAAACAACCGGAAGAAGAGTGTTGATAAATTGATAGGAAACAAATTGAAGCATGTCTCCAGTGATGCCAATCGAGTTCCAATCCCAAGGGGCGTTCATGTTAAGACAGTATTTTAAAAGTCCTGGAATAAAAAGTCCAAGAGCAATAATACCAAACAAAAATGCAAAAATTCCGCCAGCAATATAGGTTGGACGAAATTTGCTTTTTGGTATTTCTGGATAAATCATAAAAAATCCTCCTAAATTTTTAATCTTTATGCATATATTTTAACAAAACAAAAAAATTTTAGCAACTAAAAATAGGCATGTTTTTAGAAAATTTTGTTAATTTTTAATTTATTTTGCCTTAATCAGTTTAGTTTTTGCATCAAAGAAATATCTTTTTTTGTAAACAAATGGGTTTTGGTTGATTTTTTTGCTGGTTTGTTTTATAATAAAAAAGACAGACAAAAGGAGGCTTTCATGGAAAATTTTGAACTTGCAATTATTGGTGGTGGAATTGTTGGATGTGCTTTGTTTTCTTGTGCTGTGCGTGAAGGCATAAGCACTGTTCTTTTGGAAAAAGGTGATGATGTTGCAAGTTATGCAAGCAAGGCAAACAGTGGAATTGTTCATTCTGGCTATGATCCAATTCCAAATTCCAAAATGGCAAAATACAACGTTTTGGGAAATGCTTTGTATGAATCCATGTGCAGGCGTCTTGGAGAAAAGATGATTAAGTGTGGCACTCTTACGGTTGGCAGAGAAAAAGATAGACTAAAGCTTGAAAAGCTTCTTGCTCGCGGAAAACAAAATGGAGTTAAAGGGCTTAGGATAATTGAAAAGAAAGAACTTTTTGAAATGGAGCCAAATTTAAATCCAGAAATTGAGTGTGCTCTTTTTGCGCCAACTGGCGCTGTGGTTAGCCCATTTGGAGTTTGCATTGGGCTTGTTGAAGAAGGCATTATAAACGGCGGAACAATTCTAACTAATTTTGATGTTGTTGATGCAAGCAAATGTGATGGGGGTTACCAAATTAAATCACAATACAAAAGAGAAGTTAACGCAAAGTTTGTTGTGAACTGCGCTGGTCCAAACGCAAGTTTTGTAAACGAACTTTTTGGGGACAAAGTTTTTGATTTGAGTTTTGTAAAAGGTGAATACATTTTGCTAGACAAATCTTCACAAGGTTTTGTTCATCACCCAATTTTTCCACTTCCAGACGAAAAGGGAAAAGGTGTGCTTGCAAACATAACAGTTTACGGAAACATTTTGCTTGGTCCAACCGCTGTTCCTTGCGAGCAATCAGACACAAAAGTTGAAATTAAGGGCGTTGAAAAAATTCAATCAAGTGTTTTAAAAAGCATAAGGTCCCCAAACTTTAAACAAACCATAAAATTGTTTGCGGGGGTTAGAGTGAAAGCTGGAGACGATTTTGTTGTTGAGCGTTCGTCTAAAAACAAAAATTATTACTACGCTGTTGGAATTTGTTCGCCAGGGCTTACCGCAGCTCCTGCAATTGCAGAAGAGTTTTTGGCATGGCTTAAACAAGATGGAATTAAAACAAACAAAATTGAAATAAAAAAAAGAAAGCCGTATGTTTGCACAAGAGATTTAAACACACAAGAACTAAAAAAACTTGTAAAACAAAATCCAAGTTATGGAAAGGTTGTTTGCCGCTGTGAAAGTGTTAGTGAAGGTGAAATTTTAGATGCACTTTCATCACCCCTTCCACCAACATCAATTGCGGCAATCAAAAGAAGAGTTAGCCCAACCATGGGGCGTTGCCAAGGAAGGGCATGCATTCCAAAAATCATAAAAATTTGGGCAGAGTTTAGACGAAAACAAAAAAACAAAAATTAGCATAACTTAGTAAAAAACATATAGCAAGAAAAAAGGAAGAATCAATGAAACAAGAAAAACAGTTTCAAAAAAAATGTGGCAAAACAAGAAATGCAAAAAAATATAAAAACGATAAAATTGTAAAAGAAAAAATTGATTGGAGAAAAATTAATGCAACAAACAAAGGAAAAAGTTTTGGAGATAAAGATTGATTTGCAAAAATTCGTTTAAAAAATAACAAAAAAACATTAAAAAACATGAAAAATTTTAAGTTTTTTAAAATTTTTAAGGAGAAAAAGTTCTATGAGAAAATTTTTTGAAGTAAAAAAAGAAGCAATGGAGTATGGAAAACAAAGTGCCACATTGCCAAAAAGAGCAACACAGCACTCTGCTGGCTATGATTTTTTTGTGCCACAGCAAATTGAGTTAAAGCCACATCAAAGCACTCTTGTTTGGACAAACATTAAGGCAAAATTTTTAGAAGATGAGTTTTTGATGCTTTGTGTAACCAGTGGCATGGGCAAGCGTGGCATTATGCTTGCAAACAACATTGGCATCATTGATTGTGATTATTTTGAAAATCCGCAAAATGACGGCAACATTGGGTTTAGACTTTTTAATTTTTCTGATGAGCCCTACATTTTAAAAGAAGGCGAAAAAATGGGACAAGGCATTTTTTTAAAATATCTAAAAGTTGATGATGAAGAAATTGTCACTCAAACAAGACAAGGCGGTTTTGGTTCCACAGACAAAAAAGAGTGAAAAATTCGCTCTTTTTTGTTTTTCAAAAATTTGGGGGTATTGACTTTTTTGGTCGTTTGTGTTAAAATTATAGTCAGAAAATTGGGGTAGGGTTAAAAACAAAAAGGTGGAAAAAGTTATGGCAAACGAAAACGCAAACAAAAAAAGTTTAAAAGAGCAAAAACAAGAGCTTTATGAAGTGAAATCTGATGTTGAAAGCGACATCAAAGAACAATATCAAATTATTGCAAAGTTAAGAGCAAGAAAAAGAGAACTACAAAACAAATTAGAAAACAAAATTTTTGATTTTTGGTGGCAAACAGGCACAATTCTTAGTGCTGGCATTGGCGCAACTGCTGGAATGATTCCAGGTTCTTTAGACAGAGTTGGTGGTGAAATAACTCAAAACATGGCACTTGGTGGAATTGCTGGAGCACTTGTTGGTGGGGCCGTTCCAATTTTGATTCATTTTTATCAAAAAAGAAGCATTAGAAAACAAATTGAAAATTTAGACAACCAAATTAAAGCTGAAAAACAAGATTTGAAAGACTACGGCGAAAAAAAGAGGGATTTTGATGAGAGTCTTCAAAAACTTGAATCAGCAAAAACAACAAAACAAGCTCGTAAACAAGCACGTAAACAATTTAGGGTTGAAGTAGGGTTAGAACGCAGATAAAAGACCAAATCAAAAGGAGTTTGTGATGACAGAGCAAAAAACAGAACTTGAACTTCAACAAGAAATTGTTGAAAACATGACTAAAAGGTTTTGGAAACTAAAAGAGAAACAGACACAAAAGACAGAAAAACTAACAGACGAATGGTCTTTGGCAAATGACCCAAGAATGCCAGTTTTAGGTGTGGGTGTTGGTTTGAGTGCAGGTGTTTTGTTGGGCTATTTAAAATATCTTAACAATTGTGGTGGTAATTTCAACAAGGTTGCTAATGTTAAGGAATATTTTTTGAACAATCCAGATGCCTTTGAACAAGCAAAAGAAGCTTTGCATTCAACTGACCTTAACTACATTTCTGGCTATGTGATGGGAGAAGATGGGTTGGCAACAGCACTTTGGCAATCAACTGGCCTTTATGATTTTTTTAGAAGTGCTGGTATAGATGCTTTTCAAACTGGTCTTGTTTCTGGGGCTGTAATTGGCTCGCTTCCTGTTGTTGCTTACTTTTTAAGAAAGAAAATTTTGAAAGCGCAATTAAAATCTTTGAAAAATCAACAAGTTAAACTTGTTAAAGACATAAGAGAAGAAAAAGCAAAATTAAACGAAATGAAAACAAAACAAGAACAAAAAGTGTTAAACAAAAATGAAAACGAATTTACAAGATAAGACTTTTCAACTTTTCCACATTAAAAAAATTTGAATTAAAAAAAGATATGGGCACTCCCATATCTTTTTTGTTACATAGGCATTTCGGTAGGCATAGGCATTGGTTGTTTTTCTTCTTCAGAAGCCACAATGCATTCGGTTGTAAGAAGAGTTGATGCTGCGCTTGCGGCATTTTGAAGTGCAGAACGTGTTACTTTTGTTGGGTCAATAATTCCCGCTTCAATCATGTCCACAAATTTGTCATTTAGTGCATCATAACCAAAATTCTTGCTTTCATTTGATGCAACTTTTTCGGCAATAACGCCACCGTCAACACCGGCATTTTTTGCAATTTGTCTGATTGGTGCCTCAAGTGCTTTCAAAACAATTTTTGCACCAATTTTTTCATCACCTTCAAGTGTTTCAACAAATGCTTTTAATGGTTTAAAACATTTTAAAAGTGCAACTCCGCCACCAGCAACAATTCCTTCTTCAACTCCAGCTTTTGTTGCTGAAAGGGCATCGTCAATTCTAAGTTTTTTCTCTTTCATTTCAACTTCAGTTGCGCTTCCAACCTTTATAACAGCAACTCCGCCAGCAAGTTTTGCAAGGCGTTCTTGAAGTTTTTCACGGTCATAGTCGCTTGTTGTTGTTTGAATTTGTGCTTTAATTGCTTCAACGCGTTCTTTAATTTTCTCAGCATCTCCGCCACCTTGAACAATTGTTGTTGTGTCTTTTGTTACAACAATTTGATGTGCTGAGCCCAAATCTTCTGGCTTTGTGTCTTGAAGTGATTTTCCAAGTTCTTCAGAAATTACATTTGCGCCTGTAAGGATTGCAATGTCTTCAAGCATTGCTTTGCGTCTGTCGCCATAGCCAGGTGCCTTCACAGCAACACAGGTAAATGTTCCACGAAGTTTGTTAATCACAAGTGTTGCAAGTGCTTCGCCTTCAACTTCATCAGCAACAATAAGTAATTTTCTGCCAGTTTTTATAACTTGCTCTAAGATTGGCAAAATTTCTTGAATGTTTGAGATTTTTTTGTCTGTTAAAAGAATGAGTGCATCATCTAAAACTGCTTCCATTTTTTCCATGTTTGTAGACATGTAGCTAGAAGCGTAACCACGGTCAAATTTCATGCCTTCAACAACTTCCAAAGTTGTTTCCATGGTTTTGCCTTCTTCAACGGTGATAACGCCGTCTTTTCCAACTTTTTCCATAGCAGAAGAAATGAGTTTTCCAACTTCTTCATCTCCAGCCGAAATGCTTGCAATTTGCTGAATCGCTTTTGAACTTTGAACTGGAACAGATTGTTTTTTTAGTTCTTCGGTTACAATTTCAACAGCTTTTTTAATTCCTTTTTTAAGGATTATTGGATTTGCTCCAGCGGCGGTGTTTTTCATGCCTTCTGAAACAATTGCTTGAGCAAGAACTGCTGCGGTTGTTGTGCCGTCACCAGCAACATCATTTGTTTTTATTGAAACTTCTTTTATGATTTGTGCGCCCATGTTTTCAAAAGGGTCTTTAAGTTCAATTTCTTTTGCAATGGTAACTCCATCGTTGGTTACAAGTGGAGTTGCATACTTTCTTTCCAAAACAACATTAAGTCCTTTTGGGCCAAGTGTTGCTTTCACTGTGTCCACAAGGGCGTTTACGCCTTGTTCAAGTGCCTTTCTGGCTTCTGCGCCAGTTTTTATAAGTTTTGCCATGTTTTTTCTCCTTTTTAGTCTTCAACAATTGCAAGAACATCACTTTGTCTTAAAACCACCAAAGTTTCTCCATTTATGCGAAATTCACTTCCAGCATATTTTGGATACAAAATTTTGTCCCCAACTTTTAGTTGCATAACAATTTCTTTTCCGTCCACAATTCCACCAGGGCCAACAGCAAGCACTGTTGCAATTTGTGGCTTTTCTTGACTTCCTGCAAGCACAAGTCCGCTTGCGGTCACTGTTTCAGCCTCTTGTTGCTTTATTACAATGCGGTCAAACAAAGGTTTTAAATTCATTTTTTCACCTCTAAAAAATATTTTGGCTTTTGCCTCACAAAAAATTATAACACACTTTTTTAAAATTGCAAGCATGTGATGTCAACTTTTTAAAAAATTCTACAAAAAAAGTGAAAATTTGCAAGGTTTTTAGCATAATTTTTTTTATGCAAAATTTTTCAAAACCGTTTGTCATAAAACACAAATTTAGCAAAAAAGCAAAAATTTTTATGATTTTTTTAAGTTTTGTTTTTGTTTTTGCTTTACTTTGTTGGTTTTTGTTTCCAATTTTTAAAATTTTTAAAAATCAAAACACTTTGCAAGCAAATTTTTTTGTTGTTTTAAAACAAACGGGCCAAACACAAAAAAGTGAAGCAGAACAAGAAGCGCAAAGCCTAAAAACAAGGGGTGGTGCTGGCGTTTTGTTTTTTAAAAACACTTTTTTTGTGGCAATTTCGGTTTATGAAAACGAAAAAGATGCAATTTCTGTTGTAAACAAACTAAAAA
This sequence comes from uncultured Clostridia bacterium, assembly GCA_947168085.1. Taxonomy (GTDB): domain Bacteria; phylum Bacillota; class Clostridia; order Christensenellales; family UBA1242; genus UBA7584. The sequence goes on from CAMVKM010000004.1 coordinate 37,489, forward strand.
GTGAAGGCCAAGAATTTGTTGTTAAAAAATTTGTGTTTAAAGCAAACATTGATGACCAAAATTTTTTTAATTTTTTAACAAGTGTTTTAAAAAATTTGTATGAACTGTCAATCTTGCTTGAAAGCGGACAAATTTCTCCAGTTGCGGCAAATTTAAAACTTAGAAATCTTTTAACACAAACAACATTAACATATGAAAAAGCAAACAATTGTGATAACAAAATTTTTGCTGAAATTTTTTTAAACACAAAAAGCATTTTAGAGTATGCAACAAGTTTTCAGCTTTTGGACACAAGTTTGCTACCATACGCAAGTGTTGTTAGGGCAGCAGAAATTGAAATTTTGTCTGTTGCAGCAGAAAATGAGTTTTTTTAAATCAAAGTTTTTAAATCGCATAAAAATTGTTGACATATGTCGAATTTTTTTGTATAATTTTGAGTATACTTTTAAAGGGGGAGTTTAAAATGGCATTTTGTAAAAACTGCGGAAACGAAATTGAAGACAACGCTCAATTTTGTGGAAAGTGCGGAGCAGCACAAAACTCAAATGCACCTGTAAACGGAGCAAAAAAAGAAAGCAGTGCTTTGGGAATAGTTGCAATTGTGTTTGCTTGTTTGGGTGGACTTGTTGGACTTGTTCTTTCAATTGTTTCGCTTTGTGTTTACAAACAAGGTTCACCAAACCGCAAACTTGGATGGATTGCGTTTGGAATTTGCATGGCTTGGATTGCGATAGCTGTTGTTGTTTCTATTGTCTATGCGGCATTAGGTATTGACATTTCTCGCTTTTACGGTGGGATGTAAAAAAACGGAAAATTCCGTTTTTTTTATTGACAAAATGTTGTTGTTTTTTGTATAATAAACTTATCAAAAGGAGAAAAAATTTATGTTTTGCAAAAATTGTGGAAATCAAATTGGGGATAGTGATGCATTTTGCTCAAAATGTGGAGCGGCAAACAATGCTCAAACACTAAGCAATCAACAAAATGAACAAAAACAAGAAAACCCTGTTTGGGGAATTTTGGCAATAGTTTTTGGTGCGCTTGGTGGCAGCACTTTGGGCCTTGTTTTTTCGATTGTTGGCCTTTGCATCTACAAGACACCAGAAAACAAACAAAAAGCATGGATTGGTTTGGGGCTTACTATTGCATGGATGGTAATTGCAACAGTTTTGTTAATAATTTGGTTCCCGGCAATTGTGGAATGGATTAATCAACACATTCCAGCTGAGGTTTAAAAACAAAAAGCGAAATTTTCGCTTTTTTGTTTTTTTAGTTGCTTTTATTGTAACTTTTTGTTAAAATAAAAAGAAAAACAAAAGGAGAACAAAACAAAATGAACATGATTTTGGCACATGTGTTTTTTTGCTTTGCTGTTTTAACTTATATCACAGCAATGCTTCAAAAAAACAGAAAAACATTTTTGATTGTTGTGATTGTGTGCGATTTGTTTTGGGTTCTTTACTATTTGTTTTTAGATCGCTACACGCCAACAATTTTAAATGCTGCCGAAGCGCTTTTAAATGTGGGGCTTTTCTTTTTTGAAAAATATAACAAAAGTCGAAAATGGGTACTTAGTGCTGTGGGCATAACATGGGCTGTTTACATAACTGCAACAATTTTAACATGGACTGGGCCACTACAACTGCTGTCTTTCTTTGCTTCAAGCATGTTTTTGCTTGGGCTTGCTGTGGACAGATTGGTGTTTACAAAAATCTTTGACATTTGTTCTGTTACTGCTGCCACAATTTACTGGTTTTGTGTTGCGTCAATCTTCACTGGTTGTGTGGGGATTTGTATGGGTATCGGGGCAATTGTTGGTTTTGTTAGGTCACTTTTGTTTGAACTTAACAAAAGAAAACTTAGGGC
>CAMVKM010000005.1 GCA_947168085.1 uncultured Clostridia bacterium
GGAAAAACAATTTTAATGAATATGCTTGCTAGATATATTTATACAAAACAAGATGAATATAACTATAAACATAGAAGATTTAATCGTGTGATGTATGCTGATTATGTTGCGGAGTATCAAAAACTAGTAGAACAGAATAAGCTTCCAATTTATTCAAACTTGGATTTTGTAAAAACAGAAAAAGATTCCACGTTGAAAAGCCAAGATTTAATTCCATATATCACGCTACAAAAAAGAGCAATTTATAAAGGTGTTTTTTGCATTGATGAAATTGCCTCATTGTTTCCTAAAGAAATGTATTATGAGAATCAAGCAAACCCTGATCCAACAGTGGATGAAATGAAAGAGCTTTTTAAAAAAGGCAGACATTTTATTGATGGCTGGTTTCTTGGAACTGAGCAAGACGGTCAAGATATTTTTATTGGTTTTAGAAAAAATGGTTATGCATTAGTTAATGCTTTAGGAACTATTGTTTCTCTGTCTAAGAAAGGAAAAGCAAAAAAACGTTGGAAAAATTTTTGGAACGCGGTTTTACCAGCTTGGATGACTTTAAATTCAAAAAAATTATGGCAAAAACAATTTTTATATAAAGACAAAATATTGTTCTTTTTAAAAATTCTTTTACCTGCATATTTCTTTTTTCCAAAAGAATATTATACCAAAAAGCAAAAAATAGCAGAAAAGATTAATTTTAATTATCAACAATACCAAACACATTTTGCTTTTGAGGGTTCTGAATATTACATACGTTACACAAATGAAGATATTTTTCAATATGACACAAGAGCTTATAAAAATGAATATTCACAAAAATTTGATAAATCTGGAAACAGAAAAACAATTCAGGAGGTCTAAATGTTAACAGCAGTTTTGGAAGTTTTTAACTTCATTGCCACATTCAGAAAGGCAAAAGAAAATTTTAAATATGCAAGCGCAGCAAAAAAGATATTACTTTTACTTGGTGTTCTTGTTTTTGCGTCACTTGCTCTTGGTGCTATTTATTTGGCATTGTTACTTTTTAAATATTCACCACAAACAGGAGTCCTTGGTGTGATTATACTAAAGATTTTATGTTGGATTGGTGGAATCGCACTGTGTTTAAGTGCTTTTATGATATTGTTTAAAGCAATAATCTATTTTATGGCGCTTGTTCTTGGTTCACTAGCTTGTTTGAGTGGAAAAGACAAACAAGTTAAAACCAGCAAAGGCTTTAACATCTTCATGATTATATTAACTTTGCTTTGCATGGCTGGTTATATTGTTGGCACAATCTTTTTTGTTCAGTATATATTTAACTTTTAATTGGAAGGAGTACCATCATGGAAATTTTGTTAGTAAATAAAACAAAAAAAAGAACTCATAAAAAGAGTTCTTACAAAATAATTAAACATGCAGCAGCGAAGCCTTTGCATAGATTGAAACACGCAAAACCAACAAAAAAAGATGAATTTAGAAAAAACAAAAAAACAGGTCATCCTGCTTATATTTATTCTCTAATTGGACATGATTACAAATTTTTAGGCATGACACATACCCCACTTAAAGGTGTGGAATATGAAATTGTTCAAAATCCAAATCCAAAAGATAAACAAAAAATGATTTATGTTCTCACAACACCAGAGTTAGGAAACAGTGGACAATTTTCAAAAAAATATTCTTGGAAATGGTCTAAATCATCAAAAAATAAAATAAAACAATTTTTAAAATAAAAAAAAGAGCGACACTACACAGGCAATTGCACGGGCTGTGATTATGGATTGGGAGCCAAATTCTCCTTTTCACCCAACGCTCTTTACAAGAAAAGTTTCACATTCCAATAATTTGGACAAGAACATGAATAACAATTCTATGTAATTATTATATCAAAAAAACAGTAAAAAGTCAATACATTTTGTTAAATTTTATTAAAATTGAGGTTAAAAATGAACAAACGAATTTTGAAAGAGCTGCAAACTTGGTTTAGAAAAGAATATTCAGGACTTGTTGAAGCTTATCAGAACAACAAACTAACTGAGGAGGATTTACAGCATTATTTGGAAACAGTGCCAAACAGTTTTGAGGTTTTAGATAACTATAAAAAGAACCAAGAACGTAACACACATATTGAAAACTATAAAAAAGTTGTTAAAAATGATGTTGTTTTGGCTGAGCAACTTAAAGAACAAGCTTCAAACACTTTAAAGCTTTTAATTGAAGAACTTGAAATGACCAGCAAAGACCAAGCTTTGGAGCCAACAAAAGCTTTAAACAAATATAACAAAATGCGCAAGTTAGAAAAGAAGATTGATGAAGCTTATAAAACAATTGACATGTTAGAAAGTCTTATTGAAGAACTTCAGCCACCAAAACGCAAACCAGGCAGACCTAAAAAGCAAAAAGACACACAAGAAAGTGTGTCTGAATATTGATTTTTTCTTGGAAAAACTGTGTCAAAACTGTGTCAAAAGGTTCAAAAAGCGCCTATTTATGCGGGGTCACCGTGACTTTTAATCAAGTTGTCGCGCGTTCGATCCGCGCGTGGGTCACCAAGAAAAAGAGCACCCTTGTGGTGTTCTTTTTTTGTGAACCAAAGCGGATAATGTGGACAACGCCCTCTAAAAGCACGAAGTTCTCTCTCCCCTTGCCACACATTCAGATCCGCGCGTGGGTCACCAAGAAAAAGAGCACACTTGTGGTGTTCTTTTTTTTAAACAAAGTGGATAATGGGGTTAAAAGCACGAAGTTCTCTTACACCCCATTGTAACACATTTGAGCCCGTGTGTTTTATATTGACACTTTTTATAATTTTTGCTATAATATAACCATTAAAGGAATGGGAAAAAACTATGGTTAATTATTTAAATAACACAAAGTTACATAACAAAGGAAAAGCTGAAGTTGCTAGACAAAAAAAAATTGAAGCAATTGGGGATAACAAAACTTTTATGCAAACACAAAACAGGTCAAAGCAAATTGTTAATGTGCAAACACTAAAATCAAGAGTAAAAGATGAAAAGGAAGTTTATAAATTAACAGTGAAACATATGCCAACCTACATTGACAATTTGTTGTGGAAAACAAGTTCGGGATTTTTGGTTTCAAACTTGCCAAAAGCAAATGACTATGCTTTTAAACGTCTTAATTTTGCTTTTGGAAAAACTGCTGTTGACATTAAAAATAACTATGATCAAATGGTGTCTGCAAAAAAGGTTGTAATATCTTACTACACACATCAATTTGAAAAAAATGGAATAACATATAATATTTTAAAAATATATTCAATTGCACCAAGTCTTGCAAGCACAAATTTGCCAACAATTTACAGAACTGATGTGATAACAAACAAGGATAATTCAAAGTTTTTTGGGGTAAAATGTTTGGCTGTGGTTGGTGGTTGTGTTGATGGAGATTGCCCGCTTTTTCAAGTTAACACAAACAACAAAACTTCTGGAAGGCTTTACAAAATCAAATCTGAGCAAACATTTAGAGATGTTGATGCAGATGATGATGTTACAAATTGTAACTATGAAGTGACTGAAATTGATGGTGTTACAGACCTTGATTCTGCAGTACAATTTGCTTTTCAAAAATTTGGCGTTGAATCAGCTTTAGAAAAAGGTCAATTTGCTCATGGAAAAATTGATGAAATGTTAACAATTCTTTCAAAGAAAAATCGACCAAATTTAGTAACCCTTAACCCAACTGAATATGTAAAATACATTTTTAACAACGAAACAAAAGAAAATTGGGACAACATCAATCAATTTGTTCATAATTTGGATGGAACTGTTCAAAACACAGCAAAAAGCAACAAAGAAAAAAAACAAAAACCAAAAGATGAAAAATATTTTGGATATAATTAATGTGGTTTTAAAGCAAAAAAAGAACCCACCACTGGGTTCTTTTTTAATTTGCGTGTTTTAATTTAAGTTTTGTTTTTGATGTTCCTGTTTTGTGTTTTATGATTATTACTGCCAAAACATAGTAAACAACCATTTCAACAGCCATTATGATAAGATAGGTTACATCAAACACACCATACAAAATGTAGGACTGACTGAGTTCCAAGAAAGACATTAATGGTGAAATCAAAGTGATTATTCTAAAAAATGTTGGCAAAATGTTGAGTGTTAATATCATTTCAACAAGTGCTGGAACCAAAATAAAAAGCAGAGCAAGGCTTACAGCACCAATTTGGTTTTTTGTTGTTGAAAAAAGCATGTTCATTGCTCCAAAACTCATTGAAAAAAGCAGCGTAAACAAAAGCAAAATTCCAACATTTCCAGCAATTTCAAGGCCAAACAAAAGTCCACCCAAAAGCATAAGTCCAGCATTAAGCATGGCAAACAGAATATACAAAAAGCCTTTTATTAAAAGATAGCGATTTGTGGAAATTGGGGTGTAGCAAAGTTGTTTGAACACATTTGTTTCGTTGTCTCTTGCAATTGAAAAGGAAAGGCCAATTGTTAACACAAAAGCAATAAAAACAGACAAAAACATTGAAAAATATCGTGAAAAGAAATTCATGCTTGCTGTGTTGTTAAAGTTTGCAACATTAAAATATTCTTGTTGTATGGTTATGCCCCATTCGGTTTTTAGGTAATCTAAAACTGCAACATAAACATATTGTTGTTGAATCATTCTAATTCTTATGGCAAGCGTTTGTGATAGGAAATTGGCTTCGTCATAGTAAATTTGAATTTCTTGAGGGTCTTTTTCCGTGTCTACAAAAAACACCATTAAACAATTTTGCAAGTAAAGTTGCGACAAACTGTTTTTTAGATTGTCATTCCAACTGATTTCTGCGTCTTTAAAAAAGGAATTAAGAGTTTGAGACACATCTTGATTTAACTCACCATTTTTTACAAACACAATGTTTTCATTAATGGTTGTAGTTGGTTGTTCTTGTTGTGTTTGTTGCTGCTGTGTTGTTTTGGCTTTGCTAAGTGTGTTTTGCATAATGCTTCCAAGGGTGATTTCCATCAAAAGTGGGCCCAAAAGTAAAAACAACAAAACAACAGGGCTTCTAAGTAGTTTTAAAAATTCAAACCACACAAGTTTGAAGAAAGAAGTAAAATTATTTTTCATAACTTTCCTCCTTGGTGTATTCAAAAATTAGGTCAAAGGCGTTTTTAAATTTTTTGTCTCCAAAAGTGTCTTTCACATTTTTTGAATAAACAATTTTTCCACCACTTAAAATTGAAACACTGTCACAAAAATTAATTTCTTCCATATAATGTGTTGTTATGAGTGCACTTCCGCCATTTTTCATAAATTTTGAAATTATTTTTTGAAAACTTTGGCGAAAAAGTGGATCCATTGCACTTGTAGGTTCGTCAAGAATTAAAAGTTTTGGATTAAAAATGATTGCGCCAGCCAAAGACAAAAGTTGTTTGTAGCCACCCGAAAGTTTTTTTGCTAAGAAGTTTTCTTTTTCTTTTAAAAAACAAAGGTTAAGTGTGTTTTCAACAACGCTTTGATCAAGGTTGTAGAGCACAGCAAGATACTTAAGATTTTCTTTTACGGTTAAATCAGAAAACATTGAAAAGGTTTGGGGCATATAGCCAATTTCATGTCGTGGGTTGGTTGGAATAAAAATTTCTCCAGAGTTGTATTTTTTAAGTCCGCAAACAATTTCAAGCAAAGTAGATTTTCCGCTGCCGTTCACACCAACCAAAGCCATTTTTTCGCCTTTAAAAAGGGTTAGATCCACGCCTTTTAAAACTTCTTTTTTGCCATAATTTTTTTTAAGATTTTTTATTTCTAAAATTTTTTCCATAAAATTCCTTTTAAAAACAAAAAGCATATCATCATGCTTTTTGTAAAAGAATTATTTTTCAAGTTCCAAAACCACAACAAATTCTGCGCTTGCGCTTGCAATTTCAATGTCACGGCTTAGTCTAAATGTTATGCGAACAATTTCTTTTTGCAAGTTGTTTTGAGAACTTACAATGTTTGTTTCGATATTCGCAATTTGCAAAAGGTCATCAAAATTTGCTTGTTCTTTTAATTTTTGAACCATTCTGTTGTAGTCAACACTAACTCCGTTTGGAAGTTCAATGAAACTAAACACTTCGTTGTAGTCAATTGAACCATCATCTGTGCTAATTAAGTAAATTGCAAGAATAGAGTAGAGTGTTGTGCTAATTTCTTTGCTTAAGTAATCTTCTGAGAATGCTGTAATTTTTTCCATAACAGAAACAAAATTTGGTGTTTCACTTTTAATTTCTTCCAAAATTTCATTTAAAAATGTGTTTGCTTGTTCAATAAATTCTTCTTCTTGGGTTTGTCCATTAGAAGCATTTTCGTAAAGCCATTGTGAAATAAAATTGCAAAGAGCATCTTCGTTTGATGTTTTTGTTAAAACTTCAAGAAAAGCAATTGCGTTTTCTGCATTGAAAAGGTTTTCGGCATAATTTTCGTTGTTAACATCCAAAAGTTTTAAGAGCAAAGATTTCAAGTTTGCATCAAGTTGTTCTTGTCTAATCTCTTCAATTGTGTCAATAAAATATTGTCCAACATTTACAAGGTTAAAACTACTTGCATCAACTATTCCATCAACATATTCAAACTCATTAACAAATTGTTCAACAAATCTTTGGTTAATGGCTTCAATCAAAGCATTTGCCGTATCTTCATCTTCAACAAAAACTTTCACTGTTTCGGCAACTGCTGTTTCAAGCAATTCTTGAAAACTTGCTTTGTCAATGTTAACAACAAAATCGTTGATTTCAACACCAAAAGCAGAAAGTGCTTTTAATGCTTTAAATACAATGGTTGGGATTTCTTCATTGTCTTCGTTAGTTAATTCATCAAACATTTCAGCCAAAAAGTCTAATCCACTTCTAAGCACAACATTTGGTTCTTTCATTCCTGCCACAACAGCATCACAATCATTTAAAAATTGTTCAAATTTTGCTTTTGTTGGTTCTGTCATGTCAAGTTCGTCTTTAACATAGTCATAAAATGATGCAAACAAACTAAAGTCATCAAAGTTTTTGTTTGTTGCAATTTTGTTGATTTCAGTTTCTACAATGTTATAAAGGTTTTCATCAAACTCTATGTCTCCAGCCAAAGCAGAGTAAACAGCAAAGGTCAAAAGGTCTTTTAACTCCTTTCCAACAAGTTCGTCATCAAGAAGAGCAAACAAAAGTTCTTCTGGGTTTTCAACTTCGCCATTAACCAAAAGGTTTGTTGTTTTAAGAACAATTTCTTGTAGTGTGCAAACAGTTTCAGACCAAGCAGCATCTTCTTCAGTTCCGCCAAGTTCTGCAGTTATGTCTGCAACAATTTGTTTGATTGCATCAACAAATTCAAGACAAACTTGGTTGTAGTTTGAAAAGTCACCTTCATCCATCATTTGGTCAAGTTGTCTTGCAAAGTTAAGTGTTGCATCAGAAAGTCCATTAGAAAGTTCTTGAGGAAGGTCAGAAAGTGCTTGAGCAGAAAGCAAAATGTTTGTTAAATTTTCAAAAAGTTCAATTCCAACAAAACTTTTGTTTTCTGAAATTTTGCCAAAAATATCAGTAAAAGCATCTGTGATTTCTTGTGCATCAACAAAATCGCCAACATAATAGCCAATAGCCAATGGCAACAAATGTTGTAAAATCACTCCGCAGTAAGGTTCGTCAAGCAAAAGAGCAACAAATTCTGAAGCAGATTCATAATCTTTGTTAAGGGTTGTGTTAAGCACTTCAATAGCAGTGTTTAGAACCAAATCTTGAATGTCTGCATCATAAAGTTCTTGAGCAAATGCTTTAACAGAATTCAAAACATAGGTTTCCACACTGTCATTAGAAAGAATAAATTCATCAACACTTTTTGCAAGGTTTAGAGTGGCGTTTACAATAATTTCAACATCATTATCACTAAAAGTTTTGTCTTCAAATTCGCTGTATTGTTGTTGCCAATTTTCAAGTTTTGGCTTTAGTGTTTCAAAAAGATAGTAAGGTGTTCCAAACTCGTGCAAGTTTTGGTGAAGTGTTTCATTGTTTGATTTGTGTGCAACAAAATGAACAATTTCATCATAATCATGGTCAGCAAGAAGATTTAAGTAGTTTGTGATTTCATCAAAACTAAATGTTTGTCCAGTAAGAGCAACACAAGAAAGCATTGTGTTTACAACAAATTCTTTTGAAAAACCTTGCTGTGATTGTTCATAAATGTCATTAGCAGCACTTAAAAAACTAATGGCATTAACAACATATGTGCTAAGTTTTGGTGTTGACAAACTGTCAGAAAATGCTGTCATCAAAATGTTTAGGCCATTTAATTTTATGGCTTCATCTAGTGGGTCAGCAACATCAATTCTGCCAGACCTTAAAGTTGTTTTAACCAAAGCGTTTGTAAAGGTGTCGTAAACATCTTTTAAAATTTGTTCATCAAAATCAAAATTTGCAAGGTCACTTTTTGCAAGAGATTGGTCAACAACTGTGCCACTTTTGCTGTTTGTTTGATTTAAAAATCTAAAGTCATAGTTGTAGTTTCCACTAAGACTAATGTTTTTTATGCTTCCATTTTTAAAAGCACTTAAAAGGGCTTGAAGTTGTCTTTGTGTGTTTTCTGGTGTTTTTCTTAAAACATTTATGTTAAAACTGTAATTTTCTCCATCATAACAAACAGTGACTTCTTTTTGCCCGTCAGTTGTCATGTCAGGAGCGTTAACAATCATGTTGTCACTTAAAACGATCACAACATTTTCGTTTGTTTTACGGTCTTTTAGCGTCATTTTGCGACCTTCAATTGAAAATGTGTCGTTTTGATAAAAATCTTGATTCAAATTGCCTTCAACAGCAACAAAATCATAGCCAGTTTGAACTTCATTTTTTTCGCCACATCCGGTCAAAAACGGCATGCTTAAAGCTGCACCACCCAAAATGGCAAAAGAAAGTGAACACAAACCTTTTTTAAATCCTTTTCCTTTAACTTTGTCTTTTTTCATTTTTGTTTTAAGCAAGTTTTCACTTGCCCCTCCTTCAATCTTTTTGAGACATTTTTTATCTCACAATCATTATACATTTTTTTGCTTAAAATGTCAACCTAAAATAAGCACAAACACAAAAAAAAATTAACAGAAAGTTGTAAACTTTTCAACATTTTTAGAATTTAATTTAAAAAAGGCAATTTTCTAGAAAATTGCAAAAAATGTTTTACTTTTAAAATTTAATATGTTATACTTTGACTAAACATACAAACAGGGGGTATTTGATATGATGATGAAAAAAACATCAATTGTCTGTTTTTTTATGACAGTTGTGTTGTGCTTTTCATTTGGCTTGGCTTCGTTTGCTTTTAACAGGGAAAAACAGCAAGCGGCTTTAGCATTGGAACAGCAGGCAGAAATTGCTAGCATTCAAAGTGATTTAACGCCAGCCGAAAAAGCTGGGCAAATTGCTGTAGATGCAGTTACTGCACTTTTTGGCGATGACCAAGGGGCTGTTAATGTTTCTTCGATTTTTCAGTCAATGTTTGCTGGCATGGGTTATGTGAACACTGCAGTTGCTTTCTTGAAACTTGTTGGAGTGATGAAAGATTCAACAGCAGAAGCAATGGCAAACATTTTAGAACAATTAAACATGATTAGTGACAAACTAAATGTTATGGATGCAAAACTTGACAGCATTATTAACTCAATGACAGAATTTAAGGCAAACGCCGAATTTAACACAAGAACAGACCGTGCAATTTTGTATCGCAGATATTTTAATGAATTTAACAGAGACTATGTAACAAGAAGTTTGGAGCCACTAATCACCGAATTTGAAGCAATGCGCATTAATTCCATGAAAAATTGGTATAATGCAAACAGTGCTGATGACAGAAAGGGAAGCATTGACAATTCAAAAGTTATTTTAATTTATGATGTTGATCAAACTAGTCAAAACGCACAAGGCCAAGAAAAATATGTTTTGCGTTACACAACTTCAAACAGTGTTCCAGCAGATTTTAGTGGAAGATACATGATTTTGTCATCAAGATTTTTGCCAACAATAAATGATGTTTCGTCTTGGAACATTGATGAATACAAAACAATTTTGCAAAACTATGTTGAACGAAAAATAGAAACAGACTTTGACTACATTCAAACACAAAACTACAAAGATTTTACTCGTGAAGGAGTTATGGAAGGCCTTTTGACTGAAGAAAAAATTAAAATGGCCGCCGAAGATGCAGTAAATTTAATTATCTACAGAGTTGTGGCAGCTGAAGTTAACAAAGATGTTCGTTTTGTTCTAAATGTTTTAGATGCCTTTGAAAATTACTCACGTGAACTTTTAAAATCAGAAAATGGTTTTGATGCTGTTTTAAGAGCATTATATTACACTCATGCATTTGAATATGAAATTTCAGACACCATACAAGAGTTGTTTGAAGAGCTTGTTTTTAAAACAACTTACTATGGTTCATTTGTAAAAGACGTGCTTGGCATGTCTGGTGACATTTCAAAAGAGAGAAGAAATCAATTTGACAACAGTTATTGCAATACAATTATTTCACTTGAAAATGTTAAAAACAAAGCATTAACAGGGCATTCAAACTTTTCTTACATAACAAACACCCTTGTTTACTATGGAAGAACAACGTTAACTTTTTCAGGACAAATTTACACAACAGCAGATGGTTCAAGTGATGCTTTTGTTTCATATTCTGCAAATGCTTCAACCACAACAATTTTCAAAGCTGGAGACAGCACCAAAAATTACTCTCGTTCAAATCTTATTGGAGCAGACAGTGCATGCCTTTTGTCTTTGATGCTAAATTCTAACGGTATTGTGGCAAACCATGAGTTTTTTGTTGAAAAACTTGCAGATGGAAAAACTGAAAACAACTTTGGAACAATTCTTGCATCTTTGGGAAATGAAGAAGATTTGCCACTTGATTCAACAATTCCATTAATGGCTCAAAATGTTGTTGGTGACTATTTTTCAAATGGTCCAGTAACTTTAAGGGCTTTGCCAGGAGATGCTGAAAGCAAATATGTTCACTATCACAAAATGATAAAAGGTGATGTAATTAATTTTGTCACAAACTCTGTGTCTTGCAATGTTCCAGTTGCTGCAATGGCCATTTATGGCGAGTCACACACCTTGTGGTGGGATGACGAAAGTGCATTTATGGGTGGGCCAAACACAATTCCAGGAATCACCAGAGAGTTTAGCACTGAATGTACAAAAAACTATGGTAAAAAACACTACACACATCACTACACCGTAAAGAGTCAAAGTAATGTTTTAATTTGTGAACCAATTGAACTTTCTTTTAATAGCAGTTTAACACAAGCAAATCCACTTTTCTCATATGCTGCTCAAAACAACAGCCCAAATGCCTTAAGTTTAAGTGCCAACACTCCAGATGTTTCAACAAAGGTTTTTGTTTCACTTATGATTACGATTACTGTAACTTTTGTTTTTGCCATCTGTTGCATGATTACAGCGTTAGTTGTTAGAAAAAAACAATAACAAAAAAAGACTTTTTTCAAGTCTTTTTTTAGTTTTGCATAAGTTTTTCCTTTGTTGTGTCGTGCTCTGCCACTTGTTGCGCAAGTTCTTGTTTTAGCATCCAACATTCTTTGTAAAGAACTTGTCCGTCTTCAGAGTTTAGCATTCCGCAGTAAACTTCATAAATTGAGTTAATGTATTTTCTTGCTAAAAGGTCGCGTTTTAAAATGTTGTGTTTTATGGAATAGGTTCTCGAAAGCAGTTGCAAAACCCTGTCTAGTTTTGTTCTGATTGGTGTTCCATGCAAACTTTGTCTTAGTCTCAATTTTGCCAAAACTTGGCTGCTAACTCCATTTTGTGTTGTCCACAGGCGTTGAAGGCCGCTTGCAGTGTAGTCAAGATTTGCATAACAATCTGCATCACGCAAAATGCCTAACAATTGAGAAAATTTTGCATCTTTTCCTTGATAAGGATGAGTGTGGTGTTCAATTAGTTTTGTTGCCAATTTTTGTTCATCTTTTTTTTCAAAAAATTTTTCAAGCCATCCGCTTTCTTTCAAAAATTCCGGCCCAAGTTTTTCATGTGGCAATGTTTTGCTGTCTGAAAAATTTGCATATCTTTGCCATTGAACAAGACGGCCAGCATCATGAAGTAGTCCAACTTTATACAAAAACTCTCTCTCACAACGTGGAAGTTGTTCGCTGCTTGCAACACTAAAACAATTTTGTGCTGTTTCAAGCCCATGAACAAAACGCCTTAAAATGTTTTCGTCTTCAATGTCAAACTCTTTGCAAAGACTAAAAAAAAGTTTGTTTGCGTTCATTAGGTCCATCATAAAATTTTCTCCTTCGTTTTTTAAAAATTCAAAAACAACCACAAAAAACACGCTTTTTTGCATAATTTTTTGTTAATTTTTTGCATTTTATGTTTTTATCTTATCAAATTTTTTTAAAAAAATCAACTGATTGCGCTTAATTGTTTTGAGTTTTTTAAAAATTCACATTTAAGTTCTTCGCCACTAACAACAATTTTTTCGGGTTTTTCACTTGGTGATGAAAACATTAAATCAAGCATGTTTTCTTCCAAAACAGTTCTAAGCCCCCTTGCTCCAATTTTTAATTTTAACGCTTTTTTTGCAATTGAGTGAAGGGCAGTGTCGTCAAAACAAAGTTCAATTCCATCAAGTTTAAAAATTGTTTTAAATTGTGAAATTAAATTGTTTTGAGGTGTGGTCAAAATTTTGACCATTGCGTTTTCATCCAAGTCTTCCAAACCAACAACAACAGGAAGCCTTCCAACGAATTCAGGAATTAGACCAAATTCAACCAAGTCGGCTGGGCTTAGGGCAGATGCCAAAAGATAGTTTTGTTTTTTGTTTTGTGTTTGCGTTTTTGAAAATCCCAAATTTGTTTTGTTTTGTCTTGACGACACAATGTTTTCAAGTCCAACAAAAGCGCCACCGCAAACAAACAAAATGTTTGATGTGTCCAGTTCAACAAAGTCTTGATGCAACATTTTTTTGTTGCCAGAAGGGGACACATTTGCTTTTGTGCCTTCCAAAATTTTTAAAAGGGCTTGTTGTACTCCTTCGCCACTCACATCACGGGTTAGATTTCGGTTTTCTTGTCTTTTTGCAATTTTGTCTATTTCGTCAATGTAAATTATGCCCATTTCTGCTTTTTTAACATCAAAATCTGAGTTTATCAAAAGTTTTTGCAAAATGCTTTCAACATCATCACCAACATAGCCAGCTTCGGTTAGGCTTGTTGCATCAACACAAGCAAATGGCACTTTTAAAATTTTTGCCAAGGTTTTTGCCACAAGTGTTTTTCCAACACCAGTTGGACCAATCAGTAAAATGTTGCTTTTGTCTAATTCAACAAGGCCGTCATGTGGGCTTAAATTGTAGTTTAGGCGTTTGTAGTGGTTGTAAACAGCAACCGACATTGCTTTTTTTGCTTGCTCTTGTCCAACAATAAATTTGTCGAGTTCCAATTTTAGTTCTTTTGGTGTGGGTAAAACAAATTTTTGTTTTAATTTGTTTTCCTGTTCTTCAAAAATGATTTCTTTGCAAATTTCAACGCAGCTGTCACAGATAAAACAACTTGAATCTGGGCTAGACACAAGTTTTTTTACTTCATGACTGCTTTTTCCACAAAAAGAACAAATTGCTTCATGTTCCATAAAAATCCACCTTTTTGTTTTTAGTTTTTGCTTTTAAATTTTTTCTATGCGATTTTGTGAAAATTCAAAAACAGAATCCACAATTTTGTAATCAACGGCTTCTTTTGAAGACATGTAGTGGTCTCGTTCAATGTCTTTTAAAACTTCTTTTTGTGTTTTGTTACAAAATTTTGCCAAAAGGCTTGCATAAGTTTCTCGGTCTTTTAATCCTTCTTTTAGGTAAATTTCAATTTCAGTAATTTGCCCTTTAACACCACCCCAAGGTTGATGAATCATCACTTTGCTGTGAGGCAAAATGTGGCGTTTTCCTTTGCTGCCACTTGCAAGAACAAGGGCTGCAGCCGATGCACAAAGCCCAATGCAAATTGTGGACACAGGACATTTAACAAGTTTTATGGTGTCAACAATTGCAAGCCCAGCCAAAGATGCACCACCGGGTGAGTTGATGTAAAGAAAAATGTCTTTTTGGTTGTTTTTACTTTCCAAAAACAAAAGCTGAGCAATAACAGTGTTTGCAACTTCATCAGTGATTTCGCCACTCACAAAAATAATGCGTTCTTCTAAAAGTCTTGAAAAAATGTCATAACTTCTTTCGCCATTTGTTGTTTTGTCTACTACTGTTGGAATAATCATAAAGTCCTCCTAAAAATTTTTTGATTAAAAAAACCGCTCAAAATTTTGAACGGTTCTAATTCTTTTTCTAATGTAATTTGTTTGGTCTTAAGCTGCACAGTCGTCTTCAGCTTGTTCTTTTTTGCATTCGCAGTCATCACCACACTTGCAGTCATCACCACACTCGCATTCATCATCATGGCAGTGGCAGTCATCACCACATTCACATTTGTGAGCTTGTTTTTTTGGTGCAACGGCTTTAATTGTGTTTTTTGATTTCAAAAAGTCAACAAGCTTTGACATAAGTATATCACTAAAAAGCCTGTCCATCATGTGAGAATCAAAGGTTTTTTTGACTTCTTCTAGCGATTTATTTTGATTTTTGGCAATTTCTTCAAGTCTTTTGTCTGCATCAGCATCTGAAACGCTTAAGTTTTCTGCTTTTACAAGAGCTTCCAAAACAAGTTTTGTCTTTGCAAGATTTTCAGCATCTTTTTTGTGAGACTCTTTAATTTGTTCCACTGTTGTGTTTGTGAATTTTGCATAATCTTCAATATTAAGTCCTTGGTAAGCAAGGCGATACTCAAAATCTTTCATAATGTGGTCAAGATTTTGTTTAACAAGGGCGTCAGGAAGAGTTACTTCAGTGTTTTTAACAATGGTGTCAATCAAAACATTTTCTTCTGCATTTTTGTTTGATTGCTCAATTTCATATTTAATCTGGTCTTCAACATCTTTTTTGTAATCTTCAAATTTGTCAAAACCAAAGTTTTTTGCAAATTCATCGTTAAGCTCAGGAACAACTTTTTCATTTACGCTTTTAATTTCACACTTAAAAAGTGCTTTTTTTCCGGAAAGTTCTGTTGCTCCATAGTTTTTTGGAAATGTTACATTAACGTCAACTTTGTCGCCAGCTTTGTGACCAACAAGTTGTTCTTCAAATGTGTCAATAAAAGTTTTTGAGCCAAGTTCAAGTTTGTGATTTTCAGCTTTTCCGCCGTCAAATTCCTTTCCGTCAACTGAGCCAACAAAGTCAATTACAACAACGTCGCCCATGGCAGACACTTTTCCTTCAACTGGTTTGTCAGTGCTTCTGTGAATTTGTGCATGCTTTAACTCTTCGTCAAGCATTTTTTTGTCATAAGTTTGTTTAGGAACTTCAACAGTAAGCCCAATGTAAGGTGCAAGTTTAATTTCAGGAACAATTTCTGTTGTGATTGTAAGTTCAACACCCATGTCATCAACTTTTTCAACATTAAGGCTTGGTGAACCAACAGGGTCAAACTCTTTGTTTTCGGCAATTGCTTTTCTAAAACCTTCGTTTGCAACTTCGGCTATGGCATCTTCCCAAAAAATTGTGTTTCCATAGTTTTGTTCAATAACTTTTTGTGGAACTTTGCCTTTTCTAAAACCTTGAACTTCATATTTTCCTTTTTGTTTTTCATAAACTTTTTCAATTGCTTCTTTCCATTCTTTTGTATCAGCTTTAATTGTGAGAACTGACACAGTTTTTGATTTGTTTGTTATTTTAATTTCCATTTTAATTTTCCTTTTAAATTATTTTAGTGCATATCAAAAACAAAAACACAGCACAAACAAGAATTGCAACACAGCTCCAAGGAACTATCAGTCTGTTAAATTTTTCATATCTTATTTTTCTGTTTGTTTTTTTGTCATATGCAAAGTCTTTAATTGCTTCTTCATCGCCAATTTCTTCAGCATAAAGATAGGCATCAGAAAGTTTTTGGTCGGCAAGCCTTTGTTTAAAAATTTGGTAATTTAAACAACTTTTAAAAGTTGCCATAAATGAAATGCAAACAAAACAAGCGCTTCCAATAATGGCAAAGCCATCCCAAACACGCATAAGGCAAAAGCTTACAATTGTGATCAAAAGTAAAACCAAAAACACAATTGTTGCTGGTGCCTTCCAGTTAATTTTGTTAATCATTTTTAAACTCCAAACATGCTAAGAACCACAACAACAGTGATGATAACAATGCAAATAATGTCAATTATGATAAATGCAACATTACGTTTGCTTTTTGCATAAAAAAATCCAACCACCATGCAAATAAAATATGCTAAGATGTTTGCAATGCAAACAAGCGCTGTTTGAAGATTGGAAAAACCAAATCCTGGAATTTGCAGAGTAAACCTTCCAAGTTTAATCCATGTCACAATTCCAGCAATCAAAATTGCAAGAGCAATTAAGATTGTTACAATAAATCCCAAAAAGTTAAAAAATTTTTTACTTTCATAGTTTTTGCTTCCGTTTCTTGCCATAACTTTTTCCCCCTATTTTTCTATTATACAACACAATTTAAAAAAAATCAATTGTTTATGTCATTTTTATTTTCTAGTTGCCCCAAAATTTCTTCAAAAAAATGTGGCAATGGTGCTTCAAATTCCAAAACCTTGTTTGTTCTTGGGTGAGTAAATGTAATTTTTTTTGAGTGCAAAAGTTGTCCACAATGTCCAAGTTGTGGGCTTTTGCCATAAATTGGGTCGGCAGCCACAGGGTGCCCCATGTGTTTTGCATGAACTCTAATTTGATGTGTTCTGCCAGTTTCCAAATTCCATTGCATGAGTGAAAATTTGTCAAAACGCTTCAAAACCTTAAAGTTTGAAATTGCAACACGCCCCTCAAATGGTGGGCAAACAGCCATTTTTTTGCGGTCTTTTTTGCTTCTTGCAATGTGTGTTGAAATTGTTCCATAATCGGGTTTTACAATTCCACAAACAATTGCCCAGTATTCTCTTTTGCATGTTTTTTCTTGAATTTGTTTTGCTAAATTTTTGTGTGCAAAATCATTTTTTGCAACAAGCATAACTCCCGATGTGTCTTTGTCAAGGCGGTGCACAATGCCAGGTCTTAGTTCGCCATTTATGCCACTAAGGTCTTTTACCGAAAACAAAAGGGCATTTACAAGTGTTCCATCTTTTGTTGTGCTGCTTGGGTGAACAACCATGCCTTGTGGTTTGTTAATCACCAAAAGGTCGCTGTCTTCATAAATTATATCAAGCGGAATGTTTTCTGCTTTTGCTTCAACTGGTTTTGGCTCTTCAAAAAAAACTTCAACTGTTTGGTTTGGTTTTAGCTCATATCCAGCTTTTACAACTTTTCCGTCCACTAACACTTTTTGGCTGTCCACAAGGTTTTTTATGTGGCTTCGTGAAACATTTTCAAGTTTTGTCATCAAAAAAAGGTCAAGCCTTTGTTTGCTATCATTAAATTTAAAAATCTTTTTTTCCATCTTGTTCTTTTTCTCCTTTGTATGAAAAGAAAATTAGCCACACAGCAAACACCACAACACCAATGCAAAGGGCAGTGTCGGCAACATTGAAAACAGCAAAATCCATGAATTGAAGTTTTATGAAATCACGAACATAACCAAAAGCAATTCGGTCAATTGCATTTCCCAAAATTCCACCAAAAAGAAGTGAAGCTCCAACATAAAACCAAGCATTTTTGTTTTGATTTTTGCTGCAAAAGGCGTACCAAATTAAAAACAAACACACCAAAATTCCAAAAATAACAAACAAAATTTGCATTACTTTTGAATCGCTAAAAATTGAAAAACTTGCCCCAGTGTTGTGATATGATTCAATGCAAAAAACACCAGGAATTGCTTCTTGATGAAAAATTCCGTCAGTCACAGCTTTGGTTACAAGGTCAAAAACCAAAACAATGACAGCAATTACAAGCAAAAATTGTTTTTTGCAAAAAATTGGTTTAAAGTTAATCATTTTCTTCTCCCAAAAATCCCACCAGCTGCGTTCCTTTTGGCACAAACACAAAAAGTCCATTTTCAAGATGTTTCATTTTTGCGTCCAAGGCTGTTTTTGCTCCAACCAAAAAATCAAGGCATCTAACAAGCAAATTGTCGTCAAGATTAGACACATCAACCAAAACAGGTTGGTTGCTTGCCAAAAATTTTGCAATTTTTGTAACTTCGTTTGTTGTTTTTGGGCAAAACAATGCCATTTTGCTGGAACAAGTTTCAAAAGTGGGTGATTTTTGAATTTCTTTTGTGGAGACAAAGTTTGCTAATGGCTTTTTTGGTGATAAAAAGCGTTTTGAATTTTGTTTTTTTGTTTCATCTTTTATTTCGTAAACACCAAAACCCGCCAAAATGTAGTCTAAAAAACTCATTTTTTGGCCTCCATGCTTTATTATATCAAAAAAATTAAAATTTTGCAAAGCTATTTTGCAACTAAAAAAACTTTTTTTGGCTATTTTTGGTTTTTTGGTAAGATTTTTGGGGTAAACGTTTAATTAGAATATTTAACAAAAAGTCCTTTTTTGTGGGATTTTACAAAAATTTGTCAAAAACATCTTGCAAAAAATTTTGGGTTGTGCTATAATAAACTCAGCAAGGAAAGAATTACGACTAAAATTTTGGAGGAAAACATGGAAAACAAATTAAATCCTTTGCAAATTTTTCAAAGTGCGGGCATTGCCGATTCTTTTTTGCCCGTTGATTTTGGAATGAAAGATGTTTTGTTTTGGCGTGTTCCAGAACTTTTGGAAAAAAATGCTGAAAACAAACGAGCAAAAGAAGTTACCCCAGGTCCACAAGGAAAAGAACATGAATTTTATCAAAAACGTCGTGACGCATTTAAAGCTTACACAAAACAAAACATGTTAAGCTATGTTGGCGACAAAATGAAACTAGACCCAGATCATCGCGATTTGTATTTCAAAGTTTTCAAACTTATCGAAAATTCAAGTATGGGTCGCATTGGTGCTCATCTTGCAGGACTTTATTTGGATTGTTCAAAAGTGCCACAACTTTTTGAACTTCCAATTGAAGAACAAGAAAGAATTGTGGACAACAACTTGGTTTTGGCAAATGTTGCATGTATTTACGCTGGTTTTGCTGAAAACTTTGATGAAGATGGTTGTGAACAAGCAAAAAAACTTTTTGAAGAAACAAAGAATTTAATAGCTAATCCAAAAATTCATTTAAAGCCTTTGTTTTTGATTGGTATTGGTAAAAAAGATGAAAATGGCTACACACGCATTGTTGAAGAACTTCGTTATGCTGAAGATGATAAAAACTTGGTTCTTGAACCAAATGAAACAAAGTTCACTCTTCAAGCAGACCTTGTAAATCAATTTAATGCCATAGCAAACAAAAAAGAAACAAGTCTTAATTCAAACAGTCTTGGAAGCATGCTTTGGATGCAAAGAATTGTTGTTAAAAATGCCGAAAGTAAACAACGTCAACAAAAAACAAAGAAACAACAAGTGAAAGCACTTGGAGAGTAAAAAACACCGATTTTGTCGGTGTTTTTTTCTTAGTCAATTTGCCAGTCGATTGGCTCTTGGCCATGTTCTGCTAAAAATTTGTTTGCTTTTGAAAAATGTTTGCAACCAAAAAAACCATTGTAGGCTGAAAGTGGACTTGGGTGCGGAGCAGTGAGAACAAGGTGTTTTTGATTTTTTCCGACGTCTCCACTTTCTTTACCATTTCTGCTCCAAAGTATAAAAACAAGTGGTGTTTGTCTTTCGTTTAATTTTTCAATGATTTTTGCTGTAATTTGTTCCCAACCTTTTCCTTTGTGTGAGTTGGCTTTTCCTTTTTCAACAGTCAAAACCGAGTTTAAAAGCAAAACACCTTGGTTTGCCCATTTTGTTAAATCGCCATGCTTTGGAATTGGCAAACCTAAGTCACTGTTAATTTCTTTAAAAATGTTTACAAGACTTGGTGGAATTTCTGTTTCTTTTGGAACAGAAAAACTAAGCCCCATCGCTTGATGAGGTTGATGATAAGGGTCTTGACCAATGATAACAACTTTAACCTTTTCAAACGGAACATGATTTAATGCGTTAAAAACATGGTCTTGTGTTGGGTAAATTGTTTTTGTGTTATATTCAATTTGCAAAAATTTTTCCAAATTTTTGTAATTTTTTGTTTCAAATTCTGGTTTTAAAATTTCATACCAATTTTTTGCTATTTTCATAATTAAAAACTTCTTTCTGAGTAATCTGTGTGACCCATGATTTTTTGTCCATGGCCACAGGCATTTCCTTTTTTTCTTGCTGATTTGTGTTGTTTTGCTTTTGATTCACAAATGCTTGCCATATTGTGGTCTTTTCTTGTTTTAAATTTTACGCAATCTAAAATAGCAATTTGTTTTCCAACGCTTTGGCTGTTTGTTTTATTGTAAGATTTTTGATAATTTTTTAGTTGAGCATCAATGTTATTTAGATATTTTCTACTTCCAGACATAACTTTTCTCCAAGGTTCTCTACTTAATATGTTAAAATTATAATTTAATTTAACATGTTTGTCAAGACAAAACCAACAATTGATGTGAAGTATTTTTTAATTTGCTGTTGAAATTTGCATGCTTGAAAATGGTGAAATTATTGCAAAAGGCACGCACAATGAACTTATGAAAACATGCAAACCTTATCAAAAACTTTACCATGTAGAACAAAAAGCGTCAAAAATCGAGCAAGAAAAAGAAAAAAATTTAATGTAAAAAACGCCAAAACGGCGTTTTTTTATGTTTTTTGGTTGCTTTTTTAAATTTTTTATTATAAAATAAAAACAAACAAAAAAAGGAGATTTTTATGAAAGCAAAATTTAATCCACTTTTCACACCATGGAAAATTGGAAATTGTGAAATCAAAAACAGAATTGTTTTGTGCCCAATGGGGGGAACATCACTTTTTGGTTGGATGGAAAAACACAAATTTGACAAAGATGCTGCCGACTTTTTTCGTGAAGTTGCAAACAATGATGTTGGGCTTATTATTCCAGGCATTGCACCAATCAGAAACATGATGGGTGGGCAGTGGCTTTACAAAGCAAAAGGAGCATTTAAAAACCTAAAAGTTTTTATGAACGAAATTCACCAAACAGGTGCAAAACTTTTTGTGCAGCTAACAGCTGGTTTTGGGCGTTCTTTTTCAATTCCAAACTCTTTGGTGCCAATTATTAAAAACAAATTTTTAAAAGGCATTTTAAAACCAATCATTGACCTTGACAGGCTTTGTGCCAGCCCAAGCAAAATGCCATCTCGTTGGCTTGAAGGCTATGAATGCCGAGAAGTTACAAAAAAAGAAATTGAAGAAATGGTGGATGCTTTTGCTAAAACTGCAAAAATGTGTAAAGAAGCAGGGGTTGATGGTGTTGAAATTCACGCCGTTCATGAAGGCTACTTGTTAGACCAATTTACTCTTGCCTACACAAACAAGCGCAATGATGAGTATGGTGGAACTTTTGAAAATCGTTATCGCTTTGCCACCGACATTGTAAAGGCAATCAAAAAAGAGTGTGGCGACTATCCGGTGTCATTAAGATACTCTGTTGTTAGCAAAACAAAAGATTTTTGTGAGGGTGCGGTTCCTGGTGAAAAATTTAAAGAAATTGGCCGTGACATGAAAGAAAGTGAAAAAGCGGCAAAATATTTAGAACAAGCAGGCTATGACATGCTTAACTGCGACAACGGCACCTATGATGCCTGGTATTGGGCTCATCCACCTGCATATATGCCACAAAACTGTAACTTAGAAGATGTTTCTCACATCAAACAATTTGTTAAAATCCCAGTTGTTTGTGCTGGACGCATGGAACCAGAAACAGCAGCAAAAGCAATTAAAGCAAAACAAATTGATGCAATGGGTGTTGCAAGACAATTTTTGACTGACAGTGCTTGGATTACAAAACTAAAAGAAGACAGACCAGAAGACATTTTGCCATGCATTTGTTGCCACAATGGTTGTTTTCCAATGTCTCACCACAAGGGCGTTGCCTGTGACGCACCAATGAACGATTCAAAACACATGGCACGATGCGCTCTTAATCCAACAGTTATGGATGGTGGAAAATTTGATTTAAAACCATCAAAACAAAGCAAAAAAGTGGCTGTTGTTGGTGGTGGAGTTGGTGGAATGGAAGTTGCAAGAGTTGCAAGACTTCGTGGTCACCGCGTTGTTATTTTTGAAAAGACAAAAGGTTTGGGTGGAGTGTTTGTTCCAGCATCTGCCCCAAGTTTTAAAGAACAAGACAAAAAACTTTTAAAATGGTATGAAAAACAAATTAAAGATCTTGACATTGAAGTTAGGTTTGAAACAGAGATAAAAGACCTTACACAACTTGCAGGATTTGACGAAATTGTGGTTGCAACAGGAGCCACAGCAAAAAAACTAAAACTTGCGGGTGCGGAAAGATGTTTGGATGCAGTTGATTACTTAAATGGAGCAGAAGTTGGTGAAAAAGTTGTTGTTGTTGGGGGCGGACTTACTGGTTGTGAAATTGCCTATGATTTGTTTTTAAAAGGCAAAAAACCAGTTATTGTTGAAGCGCTTAACGACCTTATGACAACCAGTGGTTTGTGTTTGGCAAATTCATCATATCTTCGTGATTATTTTAAAGCAAACAAAATTCCAGTTTATTTAGAAACAAAACTTTCAGAAATCAGACCAAAAAGCGTTGTGCTTTCAACCGAAAGCCAAACTTTTGAAGTTAAAGCAGACAGCATAATTTTGGCAATTGGCTACAAGCCAAATCCAATTTTTAAAGCCTCAAAACATGTTCACATTGTTGGTGATGCTTTAAAGGTTGGCAACCTTAGAACAGTTGTTTGGCGTGCGTGGGAAATTGCTGAAAAAATTTAATGCAAAAAAATTGCAGTTTTTTCTGCAATTTTTTTGTTTTAAAAATGAAGGAAAAGAAAAAATTAATTAAAAAGCAAATTCATTAAAATTTTTGGTTTTTAAACTATGTTTAAAATTTTTGATGAAAGGCCTTTTTTGCTTGACACAAAAATTTTAATATGCTAAAATCAAAACAAAAAAATGGGGCAAAAATGAAAACAAACACAAAAACTTTTTTTGATGAAGTGTTAAAAGCTGAAGCGATGGTTGAAACGGGAATTAAAAACGCCGAACAAAAAGCGCAAAAAATTTTGGCTGACACTGAAAATGAAATTGCAAGCATGAGAAGTAACACCATGCAAAAAATAAAATTGGAAACAGAAAAAGAAAACACCAAACTTTTGCAAAAAGAGCAAAAACTTGTTGATGAAATTTTGAAAGCCGCAAATGCTGAAGCAATAAAACTAAAAAAAGATGCTTCAAAAAAGATTGAACAGGTTGCCTCAAATCTTGTTTTGGAGGTGATTTCATGTCTGTAACAAAAATGTGCAAACTTCAAATTGTTGGTCTTGACAAACAGCGTGACCAAATTTTGGACCAAATTTTTTTGTGTCACAATGCTCACATTGCAAAACAACAAAAACAAGAAAACACACAAAACTATGAAATTTTGCCCGAACAAGAAGAACTTGAAAACAATTTAAAAAACACTCAAAAAGCAATTTTGGCATTAGAAAAACTTCAGGACGAAAACAATCAAAACATTGAATGCACTTTTGAAGAATTTTTAAATCAAGAACAAACAATTGAAGGCACTTTAAAAGATGTTGAAAATGTTTGTGAAATTCTTGCAAAAATTTCTGAAAATTTTAATTTGATTTTAAAACACAAAGCGTCAATGTATGAACTTTTGCCAGAGCAACTAAAAAAAGCAATTAAATTAAACAAGTTAAAACCAAAAACACTTTCAAAGGTTGATGAGAAAACCAAAAATGTGCTTGGACAAATTTACAAACAAATTTTAAATTTAAAAATTGAAGAACAAACAGATGAGTTGGATTTTCAGGATGATGGAAAAAGTTTGTTCTTAAAACTTGAACTTAAAAATGAAGATTATGAAAATTTGTTAAACCAAGCAAGTGGACTTGAAAATTTGTTTGACATAACTCGTGATGACAAACAAACGCAACTTGTTTTTAGTTTTAAAAAATATGTTCCAGAGTATTACAAAGACTATGACAAAAAAATTGAACTTTTAAAACAAAAAATCGATGAATGTGAAGAGGCAAGCATCAATCTTCACAACAAATTGTTGGTGTTTTGTGAAAAACTTGATGCCATTAAAAGTGCAAGTGACTATCTTTCATACAAATTAGAAAAACAACAAGTTCAAGCATTTTTAACAAAAACTCAAAAAACATTTGCCCTTGTTTGTTATGTTCCAAAAAATGAAAAGCAGAGTTTTTGTGAAAAATTGGAAAACAAGTTTGAAGCACTTGTTATTGAAGAACAAAAGATTTTGCCAAAAGATGAACCACCAACACAAATAAAAACATCAAAGGTGGCAAAGCAAGCAGATTTTGTTGTTAATCAGTATTCTGTTCCAAAGTATAGTGATGTTGATCCAACATGGTCGGTTTTCTTGTTTTTTATGATTTTCTTTGGCTTTATCATTGCCGACGTTGGTTATGGACTTATTTTGTGTGCTTTAGGTTATGGGCTTGCTGTTAGCAAAAAATTAAGTGTTGGAGCAAAAAGACTTTGGAAACTCATTGGCACAGCAGGAATTTTTGCCGTTTTATGGGGGCTTTTGTTTGGCTCTGTGTTAGGGTTTTCGCATGAACAAATTGCATTTTTGCCAAATGGGCTAATGCCAAATCCACAAACCGACCCAATAAAACTTTTGCTAATTTGTTTGTTTATGGGTGTGCTTCAAATTGCTTATGGTTATCTTTTGCGTGGCATAAGATTTTTTAAACAAAAAGAAGTTTGTGCTGGAATTGTTAATGGTGTTGCGTGGGTTTTGTTTTTAATTGGAGCACTTATGGCATCATCAAACTTTTTGATTAACTTTTTTCACATTTCTGCAAGTGGTGGGTTTACAAAATTTTTAACAGCAATTCAGTTGCCAGGGCTCATAATTTTGCTTTGTGGATTGTTTGTTGGAGTTGTTTTTGCTGGAATTGGAACAAAAGGGTTTAAAAAATTCACAAAAAGTTTTTCGGCGCTTTATGGAATTATAAGTCTTTTTTCAGATATTTTAAGTTACGCAAGGCTTTTTGGTTTAATGCTTTCAGGAGCAATCATTGCTCAGCAATTTAATGCAATTGCGCTTTCAGTGATGAATGGTTTTTGGGGCTATGTGTTTGGCTTTTTGATTATGCTTGTTGGGCACAGTTTTAACATTGCCATGTCTACGCTTTCGGCTTATATTCATGATGTAAGACTTCAGTATGTTGAATTTTTTGGAAAGTTTTATGAAGGTGATGGAACACCATTTAGACCATTTGGGTCGAACTTAAATTATGTTACAATAAAAAATTAAGGAGAAAAATTTTATGGGGTATGTAATAGCGATTATTGGAATTGCACTTTGTGTGCTTTGTTGTGGAATTGGTTCTGCTGTTGGACTTTACATGACAGGTCAGGCAGGTGCTGGAGTTTTGGCTGAAGACTCAAAAAAGTTTAGCAAAGTTTTGGTGTTGGTGGTTTTGCCAGCAACAAACGGAATTTATGGCTTTGTTATGGCAATTTTGGCTCAAAATTATTTGGCAGGCATCACAACAATTGCTCAAGGGCTTAGTTTGCTTGGTGCACTTTTGCCACTTTCAATTGTTGGAATTTTTGGTGGAATTTATCAGGCAAAAAGCTGTGTTGCGTGCATAAATGCCGTTGCAAAAGATGAAGGCCTTTCTGGAAAACTTTTGCTTTTTCCGGCAATGATTGAAACTTACACAATTTTGGCTTTGGTTGTGTCAATTCTTCTTCTTGGGGTGCTTTAATGTCAAGGCAGCAAAAACTTGTTGATGCAATTTTGGAAGACGGCAGAAAAGAAGCGCAAAAACTTTTGAAAAAAGTTCAAAAACAAAGCCAACAACTTTTGGAAGAAAAACAACTTGAAGAACAAAAATTTTTTGATGAGCAAATGCAATTGCAAAAAAATGAAAACAACACAAAAATTGAAAATCAAAAATCTTCACAAAATCTTCAAAAAACAAAAA
This sequence comes from uncultured Clostridia bacterium, assembly GCA_947168085.1. Classification (GTDB taxonomy): domain Bacteria; phylum Bacillota; class Clostridia; order Christensenellales; family UBA1242; genus UBA7584. The sequence continues at coordinate 26,046 of CAMVKM010000005.1, forward strand.
TTTTGTTGGGTGTTAAAAATGAAGTTTTGCAAGAAGTTTTTGATTTGGCGCTAAAAAAACTTAAAAATCTTGATGCAAAACAAAGAAAAACATTTTTTGAAAAAGCCTTAAATTTTGCTGAAAGTGGCAACAGTGTTGTTGTTGCAAACGAAGATGACAAAAAACTAATTCAAAAACTTGCAATTTTTAAATCAAAAAAATTAAAGTTCGAAAAAGATTTGGGTGCGTTTTCTGGTGGAATCATAATTGTTTCAAAAACAAAAGAAATTGATTTTTCGTTTGAAAGTTTGCTTTTGCAAAAGTTTGAAACACAAAAGTTTAACATTGCAGAACAATTGTTTTAGGGTGGTTTATGGCAAACAACATTTATTATAATTCAAGAGCAAAAGCATTGGAAGCCAAACTTTTAAGTTTTGAAACATTAACCAGTTTGGCAAATTGCAAAACAGTTTTGCAGGTTTCAAAAATTTTGAATGACAACAATTTTTTAAAAGGCTTTGAAGCAAAAACATTTTCAGATTTTTTAGGGTTTGTTTTAAGAGAACAAGAAGATTTTTTAAAATTTTTGAAAAAAGAAATGCTGGATGAAGACATTTCAAGATTTTTTTGCCTAAAGTTTGATTATTTTAATTTGGAATGTTTGTTTTTAGAAAAAAAACTTGCAAAGCCATTTGATCTTTTGCCTGAAGGTATGATTTTGATTTCAACATTAAAAGATGCTGTTGAAAACAAAGACAAGCAAAAACTTTTGCCGGCAGAAATGCAACAAGCACTTTTGTTTTGTGAAAATTTGTTTAAAACGCAAAAGGAAACAGGCTTTTTGATTGACACAACCTTTAAAAAAGCATTATACAAACAAATGCTTCAAGCAAGCAAGGCAGACAGAGCGCTTTTTGATTGTTTTAATGCATTTTTAGACCTAAAAAACATTGAACTTTGTTTTTGCTTTAGAAACACAAAGTTATTTCAAGAAGCACGTCTTTTGGGTGGAACACTGAAAGATGATTTTTTTGAAATGCTTTGCCAAAAACCTTTTGATGTGATTTTGCAAAATACAAAAAATTCATCTTATGCTGTTGCCATAAAATTAATTGTTGAAGCAACAGAGCAAAACAAACCGTTTTTAAAATTTGAATTTTTGCTTGATTGTTTTGGACAGGCATTTTTTGATGAGTTTAAGTTTAACTCTAGCAAAAATTATGCCTACATTAGATATTGCTTTTTAAGGCAAAATGAAATAGCAAACTTAAAAACCATTTTTGAGGGTTTGGAAGCGAAAAGAAGTCACAAAAAAATTTGTGAAGAACTAAGGGGGATTTATGCAAAGTGATGTTGCAGTGCTTGCAAAAACAAAAGAATTTTTGATTTTTAAAGTAGCAAATGCTGATGTTTTTGTGATTGATGATAGTGTTGACGCAGAGTTAGAATTAAAAAAACTTGCAATGCGCTACAAACTTATCATTGTGTCTGAAACACTTGCCGAGCAGTTAAGTGAGCAACTTAAATTTTATGAAGCAAAATCCTTTCCAACAATTCTTTGTCTTCCAGAAGCTAAAAAATCCAGCAATTTTGCTTTAAAAAATTTGGTTAAAAAAACTAAAAATGCTTTGGGTTTAGACATTTTTAAGGAGAACTTATGAAAGGAAAAATAACAAAAGTAACAGGTTCTTTGGTGGTTGCAGAAAACATGCAAGATGCAAAAATGTTTGACATGGTAAAAGTGTCAAGCAAGGGGCTTGTTGGCGAGATTTTGGAACTTCGTGATAGTAATGCGTCAATTCAGGTTTATGAAAGCACAAATGGCCTTTGCGTTGGCGATGATGTTGAAAACACAGGACACCCACTTTCAATGGAGCTTGGGCCAGGACTTTTGGGAAATGTGTTTGACGGAATTGGCAGGTCGCTTTTGTCGCTTTATGAAGATTTTGGAAACAGAATTTTGGCTGGAGCAGGTACAAGCAGTTTAAATCATCAAAAAAAGTGGCAGTTTGTTGCAACAAAAAATGTTGGAGATGAAGTGTCTTTTGGAGATGAAATTGGTTATGTTCAAGAAACTGAAATTATAAAAACAAAAATTTTGGTGCCTTTTGGTGTTTCTGGAAAAATTTTGAGTATTAAGTCGGGAGAGTTTTTGGTTGATGACATTGTGGCAAAAATAAAAACTTTGGACGGCACAAAAACTGTGAGCATGTGCCAAAAATGGCCAATTCGAAAACCTAGACCAGTAAAACAAAAGTTGCCAGTAAATTCATCACTTTTAACTGGACAACGAATTATTGACACTCTTTTTCCAATAGCAAAAGGTGGTGTTGCTGCTGTTCCTGGGCCATTTGGAAGTGGAAAAACAGTTGTTCAACATCAACTTGCAAAATGGAGTGATGCAGATGTTGTTGTTTATGTTGGTTGTGGTGAGCGTGGAAATGAAATGACAGACGTTTTAAAAGAATTTCCAACACTTGTAGACCCAAAGACCCAAAAAAGTTTGATGCAAAAAACAATTTTGATTGCAAACACTTCAGATATGCCTGTGGCTGCTCGTGAGGCAAGCATTTACACAGGTATTACAATTGCCGAGTTTTTTAGAGACATGGGTTACAGTGTTGTTATTATGGCCGACTCAACTTCACGTTGGGCAGAAGCGCTTCGTGAAATGAGTGGAAGGCTTGAAGAAATGCCGGGTGAAGAAGGCTATCCAGCTTATCTTTCAAATCGTTTGGCAAGTTTTTATGAGCGAGCAGGAAATGCTTTGCTTTTTGGAAAAGACAAAAAAATTGGTTCCATAACAGCAATTGGAGCAGTGTCGCCACAAGGTGGAGATTTGTCAGAGCCAGTAACTCAAGCAACTCTTAAAATTGTTAAGGTGTTTTGGGGGCTTAGTTCAAAGCTTGCCTACAAAAGACATTTTCCAGCAATTGACTGGATGATTAGTTATTCTAGTTATTCAAATGTTTTGGACAAGTGGTTTAACGAAAACATTGTGTTTAATTTTTCAGAAATGAAAAATTTTGTTACAAAAACATTGCAACAAGAAGCTGAAATTTTGGACATTGTAAGTCTTGTTGGGTTTGATGTGTTAAGCACTTTTGATAAAATTGTTTTGGATGTTGCAGAAATTATTCGGGATGATTTTTTACATCAAAATGCTTTTGATGAAGTTGACACTTTTAGTTCAATTCAAAAACAAGCAAAAATGCTTAAAAATGTTTTTGATTATGCCAGTTTTGCTCAAAAAGCTGTTGACAATGGTTTTTCTTATGAAGAAATTGTTTCGGTTCCAAGCAAAAAAAGTTTGGCAAAAATGAAATTTGTTTCAGAAAAAGAACTTGAAAAACTAGACAAAATTGCAGAAGATTTAAGAACCGACTTTGTTTTAATGCTTCAAAAAGAGGTGATAGCATGATTGAGTATTTTAAAAACATAAAAGAAGTTGTCGGTCCAATCATGGTTGTTGAAAACGTAAAAGGTGCAAAAAGTGGAGAGCTTGTAAAAATTGTACAAAAAGACGGAACATTTCGAAATGGACAAGTTTTGGAAGTTGAACAAGACAAAGCTGTTGTGCAGCTTTTTGAACCCTCACAAGAACTTCAAAAATCAACAAGCAAAGTTCAATTTTTGGGCAAGTGTTTGGAAGTTGGTGTGTCACAAGACATGCTTGGCAGGTTTTTTGATGGAATGGGCAGAACTGTTGACGGTGATGCTCCAATCATTCCAGCAAAATTTTTAGATGCAAATTCAAGTCCAATTAATCCAGTTGCAAGAGAATATCCAAGTGAATTTATTCAAACAGGAATTTCAGCCATTGATGGACTTAACACAGTTGTTCGTGGTCAAAAACTTCCAATATTTTCAGTAAATGGGCTTTCACACTCAAATTTGGCGGCGCAAATTGTTCGCCAAGCAAAAGTGCTTGGAAAAAATGAACAATTTGCTGTGGTTTTTTGTGCTTTAGGAATAACAAAAGATGATGCCGATTTCTTTATTCAAGATTTTACAAAAACAGGTGCAATAAACAAAACTGTTTGCTTTTTAAATCTTGCAAGTGACCCAAGTGTTGAACGCATTTCAGCGCCAAGAATTGCACTGACTGTTGCTGAATATTTGGCTTTTGATTGTGATATGCACGTTTTAGTTGTGATGACTGACATGACAAATTATGCTGAATCACTTCGTGAAATTTCATCAGCAAGAAAAGAAATTCCGGGGCGTCGTGGTTACCCGGGTTATCTTTACACAGACCTTGCAAGCCTTTATGAAAGAGCTGGCAGAATTCGCGGTAAAGAGGGTAGTATTACTTTAATTCCAATTTTAACAATGCCAGATGACGACAAAACACACCCAGTTCCAGACCTTACGGGCTATATCACTGAAGGGCAAATAATTCTTTCTCGTGAACTTTTCAAAAAAGGAATCAAACCACCAATTGATGTGCTTTCTTCACTTTCAAGATTAAAAGACAAGGGAATTGGCGAAGGTAAAACAACAATTTATCATGCCGATCTTTTAAACCAACTTTTTTCAGCATATGCTCGTGGCAAAAACGCCAAAGATTTGTCCACAATTTTGGGTGAAAGTGCAATTTCGCCTATGGACAAAATTTATGCAAAATTTGCAGATAGTTTTGAAACAAGGTTTGTAAGTCAGGGCGAAAACGAAAATAGAACAATCGAGCAAACATTAAACATTGGTTGGAAACTTTTGAAGGTTTTTCCAAAATCAGAGCTAAAGCGCATAAAAGATAAAAATCTTGAAATTTTGATGGCGGAGAATTGATATGGAAAATGTAAATTCAACCAGAATGGAGCTCTTAAAACTTCAAGCAAAACTTAAAACAGCAAAAAATGGTCACAAACTTTTAAAAGAAAAAGTTTCGGAACTTGTTCGAAATTTTTATGTGCTTGTAAAAGAGCTAAAAGAAAAACGTTTGGAAGTTGAAAGTTTGCAAAAACATGTTTTTCAAGAGTATGAGTTTGCAAAAACAAAACTTTTTGATGAAGAAATCAATTTACTGTTTGCAATGCCAAATCATGTGTTTGAACTAGATTTTTCAACAGACAATTTTTTGGGAATTGAAGTTCCAAACATAAATGTTTGTGAAAACGTTTTAGACTCGCACATGCCTTATTCTCCATTAAGTTCAACATCATCTTTAGACAAAACAGTGCAAGATTTTTACAATCTTTTTCCAAAACTTGTTTATCTTGCCTCGCTTGAAAAAAAAGTTAACATGGTTTGTGATGAAATCGAAAAAGGAAAACGCAGAGTAAATAGCCTTGAAAATGTTTTAATACCAAACTATGAAAGCAAAATTTTGGAAATTGAAAACAAATTGTCCGAAAACGAAAGATCAAATTTGGCAAGACTTATGAAAGTGAAAAATATGATTATTGACAAGCAAAATTAATGTAACATCTTGACAACATTTTAATTTTTTGTTAAACTATAACTAGTTGTGGAGAAAAAATGGAAAACAAGAAAACAAAAGCTAAATTAGCAAAAATAGATAAAAAATTAAACAAAAAATACAAACCTTTTGTGTATGAGATATTTGAACAAAAAATTGAAAAGAAAAGGGACAACTTAGAACAGCAAAAACAAGATCTTGAAAAAGAACTTTAATTTTTTGCATTTAAAAAAAAGAACACTAATTCATTTTTAATGTTCTTTTTTTGTTTCGCTAGTTTAAAAATGACTAGCTGTTTATGTTCTTTTTATTGATTAAATTCAGTTTTGTTTTCAGTGTTTTCTTGACTATCAATTTGTTTGAGAAATCTTGTAACCATAGGTTCTATTTTTGGAAGCAGTGAAATTGTTTTTTTAACATATGCATTTTTTCCCTCTGCGTCATTAAGATGTGTTTTGTCAACAAAATCAAGTGTGTCTGAAAAATCTTTCATTTGACGTTCTTTAAATGTTCCATTTTCAATTTGTTTGTTAAATTTGAAAAGTTTTTCATTTGCTTCAACAACTTTTAAAAACAAATCAGCTTGTGGAACTCTGGAATTTTTCTTTAAAAAATCTTTTGCAACTTCAAAATACTCTTGTTCAATGGTTTGGTTTTCTCCCATGCCATGAAATTCAAAAATTTTTTTGTTGTCTCCAGCAACAACAAGTTTTGGATTGTTTTGGTTGTCAACAAAAACATAAACTGGGTCAGTTGTAAGATAAAACCAAGCGTTGTGATCCAAACATGAAATAGTTCCTTTAAACAGTGTGCTCAAATTTTGAGCTGTTTGTTCAAAGTTTTCTGGATCTTTTTTGTTTTGTGAAAATTTAATCCATTTTCCTTTATTAAAAGTTTCGGGGCTTAAAATGTCCATGTTGTTCACATCATTTCTAGCTACTCTTGTGTTTTTTGTTTTGTTATAAAGTGTTGTTTGAAATTTCACAATCTCGGCTTTTGAGTGTCTAAGGCTGTCAAAGTAAAGGTTTTTAAAGTTGTCATATTTGTCCGCATTTGCAAAAATGTAATCAAGAGCATAATTGTCAAGTTGCATAATTCCTCTTAGTGATTTTCTTAAATTGCGTTTGTGGCATTCATTTACAAGTTTTCCATCAACATAGTTTTGTTTGTAGGTTTGTGTTAAAAATTCATTAAGCATAAGGGTTTTAAAAGACATTGGGTAATGTGATTCTTCTAAAAGTTTTACAAACATTGTGTAGTCAGTGAAGTGAAATTTTGAAAAAATTTCAGCATAGTTTTTTCTTTCGTATTCAACGGTTTCTTTGTTAAATTCATTAATGTCTTTTAGGTATGGAACGATTACATTTTCAACGTATTTATCATATTCTTCATTTACCACACTGCTAAATTGAAAATACTCTGTTCCATAACGACTCATTTTTTCAAAATCTTTTTTTGCACTTATGTATGCTGTTTGTAAGTTTAGCATTGGAAGAGCAAAAGGTGTGTTATTTTCATAGTAAACACAATCCCAAAAAGGGATGGCGTGTTTTTTGTAGTAGTCATTTCTTTTTTTGTCAAAATTTAGTTTTATACTCATTATTTTCTCCAAAATTTAATACAGTTATATTATAACAAAAAACACAAAAAAAGTCAATATGTAAAATTTTGCAAAAAACTAGTTCAAAAAAATTGAAAAAAAGTTAAAAAACACATTAAAAACACAATTTTTAATGAAAACACTTGCAAAAAATGTTGTTTTTGATTATAATATATATTACAACTTTAGGAGAAAATATTTTTATGAATATAGTTATACTTTCAGATATGTTTGCATTAGTTGCCAATGGGACATCAACGGCCTACAGAACTCTTGCAAAAGAAATGGCAAAGCGTGGACACAATGTAACAGTTATTGCACCTTGTGAAAAAAACTTTGAAGAAGATGGAATTAAGTTTGTTGCTGTTCCAGTAAAAAACTTTTATTGCTTTAATGGTTATATTCGCAAAAATGGAGTAATTTTAGCTCAGTACGATGAAGATATTGTGAGAGAAAATATAAAAGATGCGGACATTGTTCATTTGCTGCTTCCTTTTTCAATGTCTCGAAAGATTTTACCACTTTTGTGGGAACTTAAAATTCCTTACACATCAGCAACACATGCTCAGGCTGAAAATTTATCGGCTCATGTTGGTCTGCAAAAATGGGGATTTGCTACAAAAGTTATTTATAAAGAATTTGTAAAGCATTTTTATGATTATGTTGCTTTTGCTCATGCTCCAAGCAAACTTATGAAAGAAGATCTTGAAACCAGTGGAGCAAAAACACATTTTAAGGTTATAACAAACGGAGTAAACGACAAATTTTTTGCCGAAAAAACAGAAAAACCACCAGAGTATGCAAAAAAGTTCATTATTTTGAGTTCGGGAAGATATGCTAGAGAAAAAAGACAAGATGTTATTATAAAAGCCATTGCTTTAAGTAAACATAAAAAAGATATCAAACTTGTTCTTGCTGGGCAAGGGCCTCTTAAAAGGAAATACGAAAAACTCATAGCAAAAACAGGTATTGATGCTGAAATGGGATATTTTGATTTTGAAATTTTTAACAAAATTTACAAATCATGTGATCTTTACGTTCATGCAAGTGATATAGAACTTGAAGGAATCAGCTTTTTGGAAGCTGTTGCTTGTGGAAGGCCATGTCTTTTGAGTGACAGTAAGCGTGCAGCTATGAGATTTTATGCGAACAAAGACAGCTTGTTTAAAGCTGGAAATCCAAAAAGTTTGGCTAAAAAAATTGATTATTACTTTGAACATGACAAAGAAAGGCAAGAACTTGGAAAGTGGTATGCTGAGCATTCAAATCAATTTAAGCTTGCAGATGCTATGGAACAAATGGAAAAAATGTTTGAAGAAGCAATTGTCTACTACAAGTTTTTTTACAGAAAACATCCAAATTTAACTAAAAAAAGTTACAAAAAGATTATAAAATCACAAAAAAATTGATGATTTTGAACGAAAATTAAGATGTTTTAATAATTATGTTATTTAAGAAAAAGGGGTTTAGAATCTCTTTTTTTATTTTTTAAAACAAAAAATAACACATGTTATACTTAAAATAACATATGTTATTCAGATTTTGTTTTGCTTATTGTTGTAGCTTTTTTTGATATATTTAATAATTTGTTGTACAAAAAACCTAAAACTAAAACAATTGTCAAACCACAAAAATATATTAATGCAGACAAATAAGAATTTTCAACTAACACCTTATTGTAAATGTTATGTTTACCATTTAAAGATAAGCCAAAAAATGATGTGTCAAAGATAACATTTAATATCATCATAACAAATGCCACAGCAACAATAATTAAACCACCAATAAAACATTCTTTTTTTGTTAATGCAATTTGTTTTGATTTTACTAAATAAATTCCCCATAATGACAAAGACATATGCGCAACATAATCAAGCAAAAAATGTGGATGGAATTTGTAACCTATGGAAAAATTGTAAAAGCAACTAAAAATTACAGAAATGAGCATTCCAACAGATAATAAAGATATTAAAGTAAGGAAATATTTTTTTATTGTTTTCGGTAAAACAAAATATATTGGCAATATTGAAAACATAAAAGGGCTAACATTTGCTGTGGGCAATGTGTTTAAAAAGTTCCAGTCATTTATTCCAACATCTAAAAACACAATTAAAACCAAAGATAAATAACAAAGATATGATACGCTTAAAAAAATAATGTTTGTTAAATTTGTTTTTGTAAATTTTTTCATTAAAAAAATTGTTGCAACATACAGAGTTAGCAAAAGTAATAGAACAATTAAATACAACATGGCACTGCTTCCTTCTTTTATATATTATCATAAGTTTTTGTTTTTTTCAACTTTATTTTTAGTTTTTTTGTTTGACTAAAAAAAATCTTTATATTATAATTTTGTTATAATATAGCGTAAAAAAGGGGGAGAAAAATTATAACAGAAAATAATTTTGGTGAAAATAATCAAAAACCAAAAAATGATTTTAATGTGGTTGATATCACAAATGCCAAACATCATGAAAAATCTTCAAACATTTTAGACACAAACCCGCAAGAACCAAAAAATGTTTTGGTTAAAGCAAAATCAAAAAGATTGATGTTTTTGATAACCACATTTGTTGTTTTGTGTGTGGGCATGGCAATGATTCAAACAACATTTTATATTCCTGTTTTTAGTGACATTTTTTCGCCCAAACAGGTTCAGCCAGAAGTTGTTAAAATAAGTTGCAAATTTGAAAAAATTGACAGCACCGACAAACAAATTCAATTCAGCATTGTAGTGGACAACAATTTGGATGACTACGCTTCTCAAAACATTCATGTTTATTTGGTAAAAACAAGTGTTTATTTTGATGACTGTTTAAATAATTTTGATGAAAAAACAAAAAAATTAAATAGAATTAATGTAACAACAAAAAAATTTAATGCAAATTTTTATCAAAGTTTGGGGACAAGTGGAAACAAAGAAAATTTGCTAGCGCAAACAAGCTACACTCTTGTTGTAACGCAAAATGATGATGTTATTTTAACACAAGAAGTTAAAACAAAAGCAAAAGTTTTTGTTGATAGCATAAGCAAAAAAATAGAAATAGATAATGAATTTGGCCCAAATCGATATTTGAAATTTAGACCAGAGTTAAATTCAAGTTTTTCAGATTTTTTGGTGCTTTATGTTGAGCTTTTGGATGCAGACACAAATGCTTTGATAATGTCAACAACCATGACCAAACAAGGGTTAGAAGAAGGCGGCTGGTGGCTTTACACCAAATTAAAAACAGACACAGCATCAAATTACAAAGCTTTAATATATTGTTCAACGGAGCATCCAGAGCAATTTAATTTTGCACAATCAAAAATTGTTGATGGGGTAACTTATTATTTGATATACAGCCAAAATGAAATAATGGTGTTTTAATTTAAAGGAGAAAAAATTATGGAAGGAAGAAAAACTAAACATGGAATTTTAAAGGAAGTGTTTCAATACATATTTGTGTTAATTTTAATAGGGCTTGCAGTTACTGCATATATTTTTAGAGAAAATATTGCAACTTTTTTTGCGCAAGACTTATCAAACATTGATTTAATTAATGTTGTGCTTCATTGGGTGCCAAACATTTTAATTTCATTTGAAATTATTATGCTTGCAATTGTTATAAATTTTGTCATAAAAATGTTGGCAAAATGTGGGTTTGGTTTAACAGATAAAGGGAAAACACTCGCAAACATTTTTGCGAGTTTAATTAAATGGATTGTAATTATTGTTGCACTATTTTGGATTTTATCAATTTGGGGAGTGAACACAACAACTCTTCTTGCTAGCGCAGGAATTCTTGCTTTGGTTGTTGGACTTGGCGCACAAAGTCTTATTGCAGACATTTTGGCGGGAATTTTTATTGTGATAGAAGGTGAATATGTTGTTGGAGATATTGTTGTAATTGATGGTTGGCGCGGAAAAATTGTGAGTATTGGCATTAGAACTACACAACTTCAAGATGTTGGTGGAGATGTTAAAATTGTTAACAATAGTGATATTAGGTCTGTTATCAACCAAACAAAACATCAATCTGTTGCAAATTGCACAATCAGTGTTGCTTCAAATGAAAACCTTGAAAATGTTGAAAATTTGATTAAAAACGCTTTTCCAGAAATCAAACAAAAAATTCCAGCCATAACTGGAGACATAATTTACAAAGGCGTTACAGACATTAATGAAATTAGGGTTGAACTTTTGTTTGGCGTGCCTTGTTTTGAAGAAGATTTGTATCAAGTACAACGCGATTTTAACAGACAACTTAAAATTTTGTTAGACAAAAACAACATTTCATCATTTGCAACTCCAGCAATCATGGTTGAAGAAACAAAGAAAACGAAAAAATCAACAAAATAAAAAATGAGCAAAAATTGCTCATTTTTTTATTGGCGGACAGAGGTGGCGCGACGCGTTAAAAAAACAGCCCAGCGTGGCTGTTTTTAGCCAAAGCGGACAAAAACCTTGTGTTTTTGGCTGGCCTGAAAGCGAACTTGTTCGCGGTGGGAACCGTTTACGGTTCGAATCCGCAGTGCTGTAGTAAATTGATAGTTTTTTATTGGCGGACAGAGGCGGCGCGACGCGTTAAAAAAACAGCCCAGCGTGGCTGTTTTTAGCCAAAGCGGACA
>CAMVKM010000006.1 GCA_947168085.1 uncultured Clostridia bacterium
CTCTTATTAAATTTCCATATTGAAAAAATATAAAACGAGAAAAAATATTTTATTTTTTAATAATAAAATAGAAAAAAATGGAAGAAAATATACAACAAGGAAATGTAGTGTGGGTCAAATTAAAAGGTTATCCATGGTGGCCAGGTATCGTAAGTACTAATCATAATTAATAAAAATATCTAAATATTATCTATATGTAATAGATAGAAAGAATTTTATCTCCTCAAGAATACAATGTTAAATTTTTTATTGAACTTTCAGAAAGTAAAATAAATATAAGTAAAATAAGACCTTTTGATAAATATAAAGAAGAATTCAGCAAAACAAAACTTAAAAATTTAAAAAATATAATAAAAATTGCAGATATAGTATCTAAAGGTGAAATGAGCTTTGAACAACATATAAAATTTGTCAAGAAAGGACTGAGGCTGTTCGAAGAACAATATTCAGAATTAAAAAAAATTAATAAAGAAAAAGAATTTCAAGAAAAAAAGAAAGAAAAAGAAAGAATAAATTGTATTAAAAATATGAAAAAATTCAAAAAGATTAGAAAACCTAAACTTTTGGGAAAAAAGAACAAATGCAAAAAAAACAAGCCGAAAAACTAAAAAAACAGCAAGAAAGGTTGCGTTTGAAGGCAGAAAGAGAAAAACTTAGAAAAGCTTTGCGTGAACAAGAGAAAAAAGAAAAAGCAGAACAAGCCAAACTTTTACAACAACAAAAAGAACAACTTGAAAAAAACAAAAGCAAAACTTTGGGGAAAAAGAGAAAAACCAAAAAAATTAGGGGGCTTAATTTTGACAAGTATGATGGCTTGTCGGCACTTGACAGAAATCAAAGGATAAAAAACGACAACTATAAAAAGATTTTGCATGATCAAAAGAAAAAACAACCAAAAACCAAAAACTAATTTTAGTTAAAGGAGGGTAACATGGCAAAAAAAGAAAAAACCAAAAGCAAAACGGCAAAAGTGTTAAACATCATTTCACTAGTTTTGTTGGCTCTTTGTGCAACAGTTTTAGTTTACACAACAATTTCATATGCCAAAAAAGGCTTTGTAAGTTTTTTTAGTTATTCTTTTCATGTTATCCAAACAGAATCCATGGAACCTGACATGAAAGTTGGGGATTTGGTTGTTGTAAAGCAGGTTCCTTACAGCGATATAAAAGTTGGCGATGACATTTTGTTTAAGTGTGAAGATTCAAGTTTGCCAGTTTATGGAAAATACATAATTCACCGAGTTATTGAACTAACTGAAACCGAAGGGGTTTACAGAACTAAAGGAATTCACAATCCAAATCCAGACAATGTTTTAAGCAAGGCCGAAGGCAAAGCTGTTGCTGTTAGCTCAGCTTGGGGCGGAGTGTTTTCGTTTTTAACAAATTGGAAAAATGTGATTTTTGTGATTGGACTTGGTGGCGTTTTAATCTTTTCGATTTTTGAAATTTGTTCGGTTGTTTCTAATGCTTCAAAATTAAAGGCAGAAAAGAACAAACAAAAACTTCAAAATGATGAAGAACTAAAAGAAAAATTGAAGAATGAACTTTTAGATGAAATCAAAAAAGAAGAGGATGAAAAGCAAAAAGTTGATGTAAATTTGTCAGAAGAAACTAACGAAAACCCAAATGAAGAAGACACAGCAAAACAAGAAGCTGTGGAAGAACAAGACACAACAAAAGATGAAAAGGGGGATGAAAACACATGAAATACACCTTAAAAATATTTTTTGTTATGTTTGTCACAGCCGTTTTGTTGACGGGCATTATTTGGCTGTTTTCGAGTGCGGAAAGACAATTTGCTTTAAGTCAGTATCTAGAGATTAACAAAACTTCGGCAAATTCAATTCAATATGAACTTCAAGATAACATTGGAAAATGGACAGATGAAGAAGGTCATGTTGATTATGAAGGACTTTTAAACAGTTTGCCAAAACATGATTTTCATTCGGTTTCAATTTTAAACAAAAATGGAACCATTGTTGTGTCAACCGACAGTGCAATTCAAGGAGCTTTCATAAACACACTTGGTGATGGTGGGAAAGAAGCATTTTTTAATCCAAATGGTGCAAACTTTATGTTTAATGGTGATGCTTACTACTTTGCAAAAGTGATAAGTGATGATTACAGAGTTATGGGAATAATTCAAGAAGGAGAATTGGTTGTAACAAAAACAAAAATTTCGCTGTTAAATGTTGTGGAATCAGTTGTTATTGTTGCAATCATAATGCTTTCACTGACATTACTTATCATGTTTTACAAACAAAGGTTTAATGTTTTGTACAAAGTTAAACCAGTAAACAACTACACGCTGGCAACAACAAAAAATGGAAGCATTTTGTATGCTGACAAAAACTTTAACAACACTTTTGGACATGTGAAATTTAGAGAATGTTTTTTGAATGAAAACAAAACATTTCAAGATGCATTAACATCAGGCAACTTGTTGCTGTTTGCTTTAAAAAACAAAGAAGACCAAGTAAAAAAAGTTGCTTTTAATGCTACAAGAGGTTTGGGAGAATACAAACTTGTTGGAAGTGATGTAACTTCTTTTATGAACAAGCATGAAGAACTTTTAAATGAATTTGAAACAGATTCTCAAACTGGGCTAAAAAACATTCATCCATTTAACAAAGAGTGGGAAGAATATGTTGACAGTGATTTTTATCAAGATGGATTAGTGTGCTTTTTGGGAATTCCAAACATGGATTACTATCGAACACTTTATGGTGAAGAAAACTTTTCAAAGGGTTTGAGATTTGTTTGTAACATGATTGAAAATCATTTAAAAGACTATGGAAACTTGTTTGCAGCAAAAGGAAATGTTTTTCTGTTTGTAAAAACAAAAGAGCAAAGAGAAAAATTTTTGAACAATGTTAAAAAAATTCAAGAAAAATTAAGTGAAACAATTAGTGTTTATGGCAACTTGATCAAACTTGACATTAGAATGGGAGTTGTTTTGCTTGCTGAGCTTAAAAAAGACACAGATGTGGAATATGTGTTTAATGCAGGAATGAGAGCTTTAAAATCAGCAAAAGATTTGGAAAATCCACCTTATTATTACATTCAAAAACACACCACTTTTGACATAAGCAACTATCAACTAGTTACACATCAGTTAATAAATGAACTGATTGCTAAAGGTGCAATTGATGTTTATTTCCAACCACAAATAAAAATAAAAACAGAGCGTGTTGTTGGTTTTGAAGCATTGTTTAGGTTTTCGGATCCAAAAATAAAAAACATTAACATTTTTGATTTTATTGCATCAGCAGAAAGACATGGTTGTATCATTGAACTTGGAGAATTTATTTACAAAAGAGCCATGGATTTTGCTTGCTTGGTTCAAAAGTATAATATAGCTGTTTCTATCAACATTTCACCAATTCAGTTGATGCAAATGGGATTTATTGAAAAATTTTTACAAGAATACAAAAAACGCAATTTAAAACCAGGAATTATACATGTTGAAATTGTTGAAGGCACAATGATTTACTCAGTTAATGATGTAATACAAAAACTTGAATTACTAAAAGCTAATGGAATTTATGCTGAAATTGATGATTTTGGTATTGCTTACTCATCAATGCTTTATTTGAAAAAGTTGCCTATTACAACCATAAAGATAGACAAAGCATTTATAGACAACATTGAAACAAGCCCAAAAGACAGAGATTTGATTAAAAACATTATTAACATAACAAAGGACTTTGGTTTAACTTGTATTGCAGAAGGTGTTGAAAGACAAGGTCAAAAAGACATTTTAAAGCAACTTGGTTGTGATATCATACAAGGTTACTACTACTCGCAAGCAATACCAAAAGAAAAAGTTTTTCAATATATTAAAAAGATGAATAAAGATGTGGGAGAAAAATTATGATACAAACACTTTTATTTAACATGTTGGCAAGCGGTGAAAGTTTGCCGTTTGATAATGGCACTTACATATTTTTTACAATACTGGCAATCGCAATATTGTCTGGACTTTGTGTTTTGCTTGTTTTTAGAATAAAAAAAGGATTAAAAGAAGCAAAACAATATGGCAATGACAAGGGTTTGATGTCTTTTGATCGCTTTAAGGTTGTTGTGGACAATTTGTGCAAACAAAACACAAAAAAGTTAAAGTATGCCTTGTTTAGAGTGGACATAAGACACATTGATGACATTAAAAAAGCCATTGGTGAAGATCAAATGGAGGCAATTTATGCTGAAATGACTTCAACAATTTTAAAATTGGCACCTTGGGGCATTCGTGTTGCCAAATTTGATAATGTTACATTTTTTGTTGCTATAAGCATTGATGAAGAAAGAACAATTGAAAATTTAAGCCAGTTGTTAATTGAAAATCTTGCAAAAAATTATGAAATTGGAACAGACATGAAAATTCCTGTTGTTGTTAACGTTGCAGCAGGAAATATTCCAGAAGCTGGAAAAAACATGAGTGAACTTCAAAATTCACTTGACATAACAATGGTAATGTCTAAAAGGCGTGGGGAAAACAGTTTTGTGCTTTACAACATTAAATATGTAAACGAAAACACTGATGAGTACAAGTATTATCACGAAATTAGAGAAGCGATTTCCAACAAAGAATTTATTTTGCACTATCAACCAGTTGTAAGCACAGACAATTTTGAAGTTGTTAGTGCTGAAGCAGTTATGCGTTGGGCACACAAAACAAAAGGCATTTTGCCACCATCTGAATTTTTAAACATTATGGAACAAACTGGTGACATAAATTGGGTTGGTTTTTGGTGCTTTGAAAAAATGTTAGAGCAATTTAGTGCTTGGCAAACAAATTATGAACAAAAATTTACCATTAGTTGTAACTTGTCTGAAAGGCAACTTTTGAACGCGGATTTGGCTGATGAACTTAAAAAAATTGTTCGAAAATACAAAATTGAACCTTCTTGCATTATGCTTGAAATGGCAGATTTGGCAATGTACAATATGTCAGACATAGTTAAAAACAATGTGGACAAATTAGCACAATTTGGCATAAAAATTTGTTTTGATGGTTTTGGTTCAAAAACAACTTCTTTAACTGTGCTTCAAGATTTTCCACTTAACACCATAAAATTAGCCAAAGCTTTTTGGTCAAAAATTAATGAGTCATCAATAATTAAAGAAACCATAAAAATTTTAGTTGATTATGCAAAAGAAAAAAACATAATGCTTGTTGCTGTTGGTGTTGAAGACAAAGATGAAATTGAAATGCTTCGTGAAAATGGAATTATTTTTATGCAAGGATTTATTTTTGCAAAACAAAAAGATCCAAAAGACTTTATTGCTGATGTTGTGTTCACTCCATGGACAGAAACAATAAAAGAAAACACAGTTATTGAAGATAATGACAAAAACGAAGAAAAAATTGAAGACAAAAAAGACGTTGAAAGTGAACAAACAAAAAAATCAAGCAAAAAAGATGAACAAAACGACAAAAACTAAAAATATTTAATGAACTTGGTTTCAAGTTTTGCCTTTTAACAAAAATGTTATATAACATACATAATGTCAAACAAGGAGTTACAATATGGACTATGATATAGATTACAACAAATGTGCAAACATTTTTCACGCGTTTAGAGAACCTGAAAGAATTTCTCTTTTAAAGGATCTTTTAAAAGGTACAAAATCTTTAGAATCAGCCAGAAAATCCGTAAAAAATGCTTATTCGTGCTTATGTGAATTTGAAGACCTGGGATTTATTGAGGAAATTTCGGACAGTAAAAACAAAAATGAATTTGTTTGGAAAATGTATGATGATGTTAAACCCTACATCAACAAAGTTTTGGATGATTTTGATAAAATTGATGAGAATGTTGGAAGTAATCCTATTTGGAGTGTTGAAGAAAAATATGTTGTTGCTTCAATGCTAGCACACTGTCTTAGTGGTGGTGAGCGTCTTGTTGTGTTTAATACAATTTTAAACAGCTTAAAACCATTGACTCATAATGAAATTCAAGAAAAAGTAAGAATGTCAGAATCTTACAAAGTTGGTGTGTTTTGTAGAGATTTTAGCAAATTGTTTTTTGTCCGTGAAATGAAAGCGGCAAAAATTGATGGATTTGAACACGTTGCAAGAAAAAATGAAAAAGCATTTTATGTGTCTGAACCATTGAAAAAACTTTGTAAACCAATTTTTAGGGATGTCAATGCATTGGCATGTAACACTCCGCACAAAATAACAAAACAACATTGCGCCTATGGAATCCCAAAATATTATCCAAAACATGAACCTAATTAGTTGAATAAACCTTTTTGCAAAAAACTCAAGTTATTTCAACTTGAGTTTTTTAATTCGTTCTTTGCTATTTTTTGTGGTTAAACATATATTTTTGTTTGACTTTTTTTGTGTTATTTGTTATATTTAACTAAGTTTAATTTAGGATATTGTTTTAAAATTTTACATTTTTTTAAACAAAAAGGAAAAATTATGGGAATTTTATTTTTAATTTTCACAGCAATCTTTGCTTTTGCTTTTATAACTTTTATTAGAAAATGGCACAATCTTGCATTGCTTTACACAATTGCAATTGGCTATGCTGTTAATGCAAACATTTTTAACGGTATGACAGTTCCAGTGGATGTTGGCGGCATTGTTTTTGCAATTGATTCAATTCTTTATACTGGCGCAATTTTTGCAATAATTATTTGCGCTCATGAGTTTAGCATAAGACATGCTCAAATTTTAACATCTTCAACAATTGCTGCAATTTTGGTTAGTGCAGTGATTGAATTTATGGCAACAATATCTTATCAAGGTTACAACACGGCAGTTTTAACACACTTTTCTGGTTATGTTTTTTCGTCTATAGGGACTTTTGTTGCTGTTTGGCTTATGCTTGCAATTTTTAAAAGATTAAAGAAAAAAGGCGTTAATTTGTATTTAAATTTTGCGCTTTGTGTGTTTTTTGCCAATGTTGTAAACACAGCAATTTACTATGGATTTTTGATTTTGACAAGTGGAATTGTTGAAAACATGTGGTGTGTTTTGTTGGGCTCACTTATTGGAAAAGTTTTTTCAATTTGTTTGGGACTTTTTGGCTACTTTATCAATGAAAAATTTTGGATACCAAATTCAGTTAAACAACAGCAATTAAATGAGCAAAATGTGGAAACTAAAAACGAAAAAGATTTAAAAAAGTAATATAATCACATAAGAAATAGATAAATAACACATTTTTGATGTTTGATAAATGTAAAAAAATAAGAATTAAAAAAAGACATTAATTTTTAATGTCTTTTTTGTTTTCTTCAAGTTTGTTTTGCTTGTTTTTTATTTTGTATAAAACAAATGCAATCAAATAACCAATTCCTAAAAGTCCAACAGCAAAAGCAAAAGCAACCAAAAGTCCAGCTTGTGCAAATCCATACCAATCATAAAGTAAGTCAACTTTTCCAGTTTGATAGTTAAAGTGAGTCAGCACAATGGTTAAATAAAAAATAGCATATAAAACCAAGTGAATAAGTCCTAAAAAAGTATATTTAAATTTAAGTTTTGGTGCTTTTTCAAAAAACACAAAACTAATCACACAAAGCACAGGAATTGCAAAGTGAAAAAAGAAGTTTGCGTTTACATACATAGACAAATAGCCTTCATCACAAAGCATTGCCAAAAGCAAAGCCACAACCAAGAAAGTTATGGTAAGATCAATAATTGCTATGTATCTTAACACAAACACCCAAGCTGGAATGGCTTTTTTGGTTTTGTTTTCTCTTAAGGAAAAAATTATATAAAGCAAAGCTGTTAGTCCACCCAAAATATTAGATTGAACTGTAAAAAATTTTATGAATTTTATGCCATGTTCTAAAATCTTTGTTTGCACAACATAAATTTCACCAAAACAAAGTACACATCCAGCCACAGCCATAAGAAAAATTACAATATTTAATGTTAACGCAATTTGTTGTGTTTTTGTCATTTGTTTATCCTTTTGTTTTTTTTTATTTTATAATAATTTTTTTTTAATGTCAACAAAATAGTCAAATTTATTAAAAATATTTGCGGGGGGAATATGAAAAAAGCTTAAAAACTTTGCGATAAACAAAAAAAGCAAATAGTTTGATTGCTAAAACTTAAAAAAGCCAACAAAATTTTTAAAAAAATTGAGACAGAAAAGCTTTGTTTGTGTTATAATAAAATTGTTTAAGAAACAAGGGGTACTTTATGGAAAAAACTAAAATGAAAAATTTTGGATTAGAAACACTTAAAGAATTGTTGCTTTCTGTGCTGGCTGGAATGTCTATTTCTTTTGGTTGTATTGCATTTTTGGTGTCTGGAAACAAAATTGTTGGAGCATTGTTTTTTGTGGTTGGGCTTTTTATGATTTTGAATTTCAGTTTTTCACTTTTTACCGGAAAAGTTTGTTACAGTTTTGACAACAAGCCAAGTTACATTTTAAGGCTGTTGTGGATTTGGATTGGCAATTTGCTGGGTGCGGCACTTATGGCTGTTATGGTTAATGCCACAAGGCTTGTAAATTTGCATGATGCTGTAAATGCTGTTGTGCAAACAAAACTTGATGACAACCTTTTAAGTTTGTTCTTTTTGGGAGTTTTTTGTAACATGCTTATTTTTCTTGCGGTTTATGGTTACAAAAACTTTGAAAACATTTTAGCAAAAATGGTTGCACTGTTTTTTGGTGTTTCTGTTTTTGTTTTGTGTGGTTTTGAACACTGCATTGCCGATGCTTTTTACTTTGCTTTTGCTGGTTCATTTACTTGGAAAACGCTTTTGTGTCTTGTTATTATAACACTTGGAAACACTGTGGGCGGATTGTTTTTCCCAGCGCTGTTTAAAACAATAAACTTTTTCAACAACAAAAAAGTAAACAAACAATAAAAAAATCCACCAAAATTGGTGGACTTTTTTAGTTTAAAAATTTTAATACAGCAGATGAAATGTTAAATCCATAATTTTTGTCTACCAGAAAAAAGTTTTTTAAATTTACAACATTTTGTGAAAAATTTAAAACTACTTTTCTTGTTTGGCAAGGTGATTTAAAAAGCCCAACATATTTTGTTGTTGTTTGATTGTTTTGTGTGATTTTTAAAACAACATATGATGAGTAAGTTTTAAGGCACACCCAAGAAAAATAATCTGACAGCGTTGTTTGTTTAATTAAAATGTTGTTGCTAGAAAAAATTTTTAAGTTTGCTGGAGCGTTTTTGCAAATGATTTTTAAAACTACTTGTTTTAACATTTTGTTTTTTAAGCACCTTCAGTAAAATTTAATGTGGCATCACTTATTGGAAGTCCGCTGTAGTTGGCGTCAGTGAGTGTAAAACTTTGTGTTGCTATGGCTGTGTTTTGAACATATTCTGTTTGGGTTTGGCTGGTCATTGAAACACTAATCACTCCAACATAGGGGTTGTGGGTTTCGTCAGTTGAAAGTTGTTTAAAATAAAGTGTGTAGGGTGTTGCTACATCTCCATAAGGCACATTATCAAAAACGGCATCTCCGTTTGATGATATGGTTACAGCAGTGCCATATTCTTCAGTGCCTGTTTGGTCTGTCATAATCAAACTTCCAGAAATTACCGGTGTTCCGCCTTGAGCGCCAGTTTCATTTACGTTAAAAGTAAGGGTTCCACTTGCACTGAGAGTAAAAGTTTCTGTTCCAGCACTTGTTGTTGCAGAAAAAGTTGTTGGGCTTAAACTTGTAAGGTCGTAGCCTGGAGCACTTGTGGCCGAAACAGTATAGGTTCCGGCTTTCATTTCGGTAGAGCCTTGACCATTTGTGATTGTAACATTATATTCAGACATAATTTTAATTCTCCTTTTGTGACTTAAAAGTCATCACAGCACATTATGATTTTGTTTTTTAAAATGTGCTAAAACTTAAAACTTTTTTGTTTGCACAAAAAAGAGTATTGCAAAAATTGCGGTTTTGTGTTATAATAAAACAAGAAAAAAGGAAAGAATTATGACACAACAAGAAAAAAGATATCAAGAATTTTTGGAAAGACGCGCAACACTCATTAAGTTTGGAATTAAAAATGGTTTCATAAAGCCTTATGACAACACTTTAATTGAAAATCTAAGACAATTTAGTTATGGTGGAGTGCCTGTTTCAATTTTTATTTTAAGTGATGAACTTTGCAATGGAAATTGTTATGACAGCGCTGCATTAATCACTCTTGGTTTTGGTGAAGATGACTTTTGTTTGGTTAGAGCTGACATTAACAGTTTAAAACTCAACACACAAAATGCTGACAAAGAAAAACATAATCATTGTTTTGCTGAGCGAACAACAAGTGATGGCAAAACTTTTGTTTATGACACAAGTTTGGGTGCTGTTTTTGAAAAAAGTTTGTATTATCAAATTGAAGAACCTGTTGTAACAAAAGTAAGCACAAAACAAGAAACACAAGAATTTTTAAGACAAGAGTTTTTAAATGACCAAAATTTTGTTGCGAAAAAATTGGTTACACCAATTATGTTGCCAAGCATTGAAAAAATTGCAAAAAGGGCAAAAGGTGTTTACAAACAACAACTTTTTGAAGAAATTCAGCTTTTTAAGAAACAAATTGATTATCAAAAAGAAGAACAAAAATTTAAAGAAGAAGTTAAATCTCATGTTGAGCAATTTGGACAAACAAAATTCTAAAAACACGCAATTTGCGTGTTTTTTTGTGTAATTTCTTAATTTTTTTGCAAAAAATTAAGCAAAAAGGCTTTTTGCTTTGTTTGGTTTTGTTGTTTGTTTGCTTCTGCCAACAACAAAATCAAAATCTTTTGTGGAATGTGTAACAGTTGTTCCAGCGCAAACAAAGGTGTTTTTTGCAAGAACAAGTGGCGCAACAAGATTAGAGTTGCACCCAACAAAAACATTATTGCCAAGCACGCAAGAATGTTTTTTTCTTCCATCAAAATTTGCAAACACAACGCCACAGCCAATGTTGCAATTTTTTCCAACAATGCTGTCTCCAACATAGGCAAGGTGGCTGGCTTTTGTTCCTTCAAAAATGCATGAATTTTTTATTTCCACAAAATTTCCAATTTTGCAATTTGATTTAATCAAACAATTTGGTCTAATATGGGCAAATGGCCCGAGGCTTATGCTATCTTTTAAAACAGAATTTTCATATTTAATTACTACTTGTTCCATATTTAATTGTGCAGTTGTCTCCAACAACAGAGTTTTTAATCAAGCAGTTTCCAAAAAACTTTGTGTTTTTGCCAATTTTACACTTTCCAACAAAACAAACATTTTTGATTTTCAAAACTCTTTCCTTTTAATTAGTTTTTTTAAAAATTTTTTAAATTCATTTGTGCTATCTTTTAAAAGTCCGGTTAAAACATTGGCCTTTAAAAGCCCTAATGGCGAGCCAATGTCAAGGCGTGTTCCGTTTAAAAAAACTCCAAACAAATGATTTTTTTTAATTAATCCATCAAAGGCATCAGTTAAAAAAACTTCGCCACCATGCGTTTTTTTTAAATTTATGAAATCAAAAATTTCTGGCAAAAAAACCCCACCACCACTATAGCAAATGTTGCTAGGGCTTTTTTCTGGCTTTGGTTTTTCGTGGATTTCCAAAATTTTGTGGCCAATTGGTGTTTTTAGTGTTTTAACCATTCCATAGTTTTCACTTTGTGAAATTTTAATTTTTTTTAGAGGAACAACATTTGAATTAGTTTTTTTAAACGCCAATAAAAGTGTTTTTGCAAAACTTTCATGAAGCAAAAGTTCATCAGGGTAAACAAGCAAAAATGGTTCATTTTTTACAAAATTTTTTGCTTTCAAAAGTGCAAATCCAGTGCCTTTTGGGTGTTGTTGCCTAACAAAATAAATGTTTAATCCATCAAAACAATTTTGTTTTGTTGGGTTTAATTCTAAATTTAAATCAAAATAGTTTTCAAGGCATTCTTTGTTCCTGCCAAGAACAATCAAAATTTCATTTATGCCATTTTGTTTTAGGTCTTCAATGCACCATTCAATTGCAGGTTTGTTAAAAATCATCATCATTTCTTTTGGAATGGTTTTTGTGATGGGCAGCAGCCTTGTTCCAAGTCCGCCACACAAAATAACAGCTTTTTTTATCATATAAGATTTTATGAAAAAAACACAAAAAATGGAACATGGTTAATTATTTTAAAACTCGAAAAAATTTTTCAAAAGAAAAAGAGCCTAAAAATTTTTGAATAAAATTAGTTTTAAAAAATGAAGCCAAAACTTGTTTTAGTGTGTTTTAACATTAAAAGTTTAAAGGACATTTTTTGTTTTGCAAAAAAAGTGCTCACAAAACCCCAAAAAACATGAAATTTTATGTAAAAAATATGTAATTTTTAGCTTTTTTCCTTGTTTTTTAATTCAAAGTAAATAATTTTGTGATTTTACTTGCTAAAAACAAAAATATATATTATAATGAAAACATGAAACAAAAGGAGAGTATTATGAGAAGAAGTGTTACTTCACTTATCTGTGGACTTATTGGAAGTTTAATTTGTTTAGCTTGGGGCTTTATTGGAGCCGTTGCCGGAAACATTATCACAGGAGTCAGCGAAGGAGAAACCGGAACATTGTTTAGTGTTTTGGCTTGGTTTGGATTTTTCGGTGCAATTGTTGGAATTGTTGGTTCTGCGCTTTGTGTTAAAAAAGCAAAGCCAAGTGGGGCGATTTGTTTGAGCATCGCAACAATTTTGTGTGGTTCATTTCACATTTATTGTTTTGCAAAAATTGCAGCAATGGAAGCAGTTTGGATGACACTTATTGTGTTTACATTTTTGCCTGTTGTTTTGCTTATTGTTTCTACTGTTATGGCATTTTGTGCAAAAGAACAAAGTGATGACATCGAAGAACAACAACCATTTGTAACACCACAACAACCAGTTAAAACCATTCAAGAAAAAACTTTAGAACAAGAGTTAACAGATCTTAAAGCAATGGTTGAAAAAGGATTGCTTACAGAAGAAGAATTTGCAGAAGCAAAAAAAGCTGTTCTTGCAAAACATAACAAATAAAAAAGACTAGCAAAACGCTAGTTTTTTTGTTTATAATTAACTTGACAAAAGGCTAAAAATAAAACATAATTATGCTATGAAAATTTTTAATTTATATGACTTTGATAAAACTATTTTAAGAAAAGATAGTTTGCTGATGTTTTATTTTTTTAATATTAAAAAACGAATTTGGCTTTTTTGGCATGTTTTTGTTTTGGGTTTTGTAGCTCTTTTTTGCGCTTTAAAAATTATGAAATTTGAAAAGTTAAAGGAAACATTGCTTTTTCCTTTTAAGTTTTCAAAACAAAAACAAAAAGATTTGGAAACATTTGCTGTTTACGCTCAAAAATTTTGCAATGAATTTTACTTAAATCAAAAAAGGGAAGATGATGTTGTGTGTTCAGCATCTCCAACTTTTTTGGTAAAGGCCATCATGAAAAAACTTAACAGCAAAGCAGTTGTTGTGGCATCAAACATTTCACTTGACACTTTAAAGTTTTTAAAAGGTGAAAAAAACTGCAAAGGTGCAAGAAAAATTGTTGCCCTTAAAAAATATTTTGGTGAAGATGAGCTCATTGCAGAAAATTCTTTTTCAGATAGTCTTAGTGATATGCCATTGTTTTTAATAGCAACAAAAAAAGCCTTTTTGGTAAAGAAAGGAAGGCTTGAACTTTTTATGGAAAACGGCGAAATCGTAAAAAAATAATTTAAAAATTAAAAAAATGTAACTTTGCAACAATTTTTTTGCAAAACAAAAAAGAACTTTGTTTTAGTAAAGTTCTTTTTATTTAACAACTTTTTTTTGCCAAGATGTTTTGCCACATTTTGGGCATTTCATAAATCTTGTTCTTCCCATATGCATGGCAAAATAGGTTTGTTTTAATGTTGGAATGTGTTTTTCCTTGCAGTGCTTGCACACATAAAAACCTGCATCTTTTTCGATTATAAGACAAAAATGTATTCCAACAAAAAAACAAACACAGCCAAAAACAATAATTACAATTCTAGACCAAATTGGAAATGTTGTCAAACCGGCAAACAAAACAGAAATCAACAGGATTAATGTTGAAAACAGACCTAAAACAACTTCAAGTGTGAGCAAAAACTTTGTGTTACGTTCTTGTTTTAAATTTAATTCAATCAAATTTTGCTCAGCTTGTGTTTTGTATTCTTTGTCGTTAATTTTTTTGCCGGACAAAAGTTCATTTGCCGAAATTTTTAAGATTTTGCAAAGTGGCAAAATCAAACTTGTGTCTGGAAAGCCATTTCCACATTCCCATTTTGAGATTGTTTTTTCACTAACTTCAAGTTTTTGGGCAAGTTCAATTTGTGTAAGTTTTTGTTCTTTTCGTTGCTCTTTTATGAATTTACCAATACTAATTAAATCCATCTTATCCTCCTTAAACAACTTAATTATATCATAAAAAAATCAAAAAAAACTCCCACTAATCGTAGGATTTTTCAGTTTTTTGTAATTTTTTTGTTTTCCAAAACAAAAAAATAACCAAATTGATTGCAATTTAGTTATTTTGGTGCCGAAGGTTGGGTTTTTGGGAGATAAAAAAGTTGCCAGTGGCAAGTTTTTCGCAAAAACGGGATAAATCTATGATTTTTCCCCGGCGTGAGAGCTAAGCTTTGGCTTAGCGGTGCGAACCGCTTGCGGTGAGAGTCCAAAAAGTATTTTAAAAACTTTGAAAAAAGTTTTTATGCCGAAGGACACAAAAAAACACCAAAAAGGTGTTTTGTTGGTGCCGAAGGTTGGGTTTTTGTGAGATAAAAAAGTTGCCAGTGGCAAGTTTTTCGCAAAAACGGGATAAATTTATGATTTTTCCCCGGCGTGAGAGCTAAGCTTTGGCTTAGCGGTGCGAACCGCTTGCGGTGAGAGTCCAAAAAGTATTTTAAAAACTTTGAAAAAAGTTTTTATGCCGAAGGACACAAAAAAAACACCAAAAAGGTGTTTTGTTGGTGCCGAAGGCCGGACTCGAACCGGCATGGAATTGCTTCCGGCAGATTTTGAGTCTGCTGCGTCTACCAATTTCGCCACTTCGGCAAAAGTATTTTGAAAAATACAGATTAAATTATAGCACAAAACTTTTTATTTTGCAACTACTTTTTAAAAAATTAATAAAAAACAAAAAAATTTCAAATTTTTTGTTCATATTTTTGCAAAAAAAAGCTTGACACATGTTCTAGCACTTTACAAACAGCTTAATTTGTGGTATAATATAACCAAACAAAAACATAAAATATGTTGAATTTTGTTATTTTAAAGGAGAAATTTATGGCCCCCATTATGCTTGGAGTTTTATCCTGGCAACTAAATGTAACCCTTAGTGTGGTTATTGTTCTTTTAATTTGTTTTTCTGCGTTTTTTAGTAGCACAGAAACAGCCTACACATCAGTTAGTTCGGTTAGAATGAAATACTATGCTGATCAAAACAAAAAAGGTGCAAGAAAGGCAATGTGGATTTGTGACCACTATGATCTTACACTTTCAACCATTTTGGTTGGAAACAACTTGGTAAACATTGCCGCAACAACTATTTGTGCATTTTTGTTTGCAAATGCAATTTTGGATCCAACTGTATCAAACATTGTAAACACTGTTGTTATGACGGTGGCACTTCTAATTTTTGGTGAAATAACACCAAAGACAATTGCAAAACAAAATGCTGAAAAGTTTGCGCTTAAATGTGCTGGAACTATGTATGTTGTAATAAAAATTTTGTTTCCAATAACTTTTTTGTTCAACAAATTTCAGCAACTTTTGATGCGAAAAAACAAAAACAAAAAAGCACCGGCAGTAACAGAAAAAGAACTTGAAACCATTATTGACACAATGGAGGAAGAAGGCGTTATTGACAGCAAAGATGCTGACCTTATTCAGGGTGTGTTGGATTTAGACCAAAAAATTGTTCGCAGCGCAATGACACACCGTGTTGATGTTACTGCAGTTGCAATTGATGACAGCATTGAAGACATCAAACAAACATTTTTAGAAACAAAATTTTCAAGATTACCGGTTTTTGAAGGAGACATGGATCATGTTGTTGGAATTTTGTCTGAAAAAGATTTTTTCTCAAGTCTTATGCAAGATGAAGTTGTGGATTTAAAAAAATTGATTGCTGCTCCAATGTTTGTTAACGAAAACATGAAACTTGACGATTTGGTTAGAAAAATGCAAAGTGCCAAAAAGCACATTGCAATTGTTGTTGAAGAACATGGCGGCACAAGTGGAATTATCACTCTTGAAGATGCAATTGAAGAAGTTTTGGGTGAAATTTATGATGAACATGATGATGTTGAGGCTGAATCAAATCTTCAAAAAATTGAAAACAATACTTTTATTGCTGATGCTGAAATTGAGTTAGACGAACTTTTTGAAAAGTTGGGGCTTAACATAACAGAAAATCAATATTCTTCATTGGGTGCCTTTTTGTTTGCTTTAGCAGAAAGCATTCCAAAACAAGGTCAAGTGTTAACCTACAAAACCACGGTTGAAAAAGTTGATGATGAGGCAAAATATCACACAATTGATGTTAATTTTGTTTTTAAACTCATAAAAGTTGAAAACAAACGAATTCGAGAAGTTGAAATAAAAGTGGAAGAAAAACCACGAGAAGAATAAAAAGTTTTTTGATTTTTCAAAAAACTTTTTTTATTTCAAAACTTATTGCACTTTTTTTAGATTTGTGTTAAAATATAGTTAAGAGAAGGAGAAAGATTATGAGTGCTGGAAACAAAAAAGCAGAACCAGAAAAAGAATTAAAACAAGAAAAAGAATTGCAAGAAAATGAACAGGCTTATGAACGTGAAGATTCTGAAACTGGTTATGCAAAAAATTTGACCGAAGCAACAATGCTTAAGGCAAACAGGAAGTATGAAGTTATTGCAAACAAACTAATGGGCAGTTTTGATGACAAAGGCCATTATGAAATTCCAAAAGAAATTTTAACAGAACTCACTCTTTTTAAAAAACTTGTTGGTGTAAAAACAGAAAATGGTGTTGAATTAAGATCATTTTACAAAAACCTTGTTTTTGAATTTTTGCTTAAGTTTAATGGTGTGGACAAAGAAAAAAATCAAGAAAGCGCAACTTTGTTTCTTGTTGAAAGAATTGAAAAAGTAAATGGCTACATTATCAACAAAATGGTTACACCTGTTGCCACCTATATGGCTTTGCCAAGCGACAACTTTCAAGCAATTTGTTATGAAGCATTTCATGTGGTAAAAAACATTGATGATGATTCAATTGGTGCATTGGGTGGAGATGCTGTTAATATTGATAAAAGAATAGCTTATCTTTTGGCTGTTCGTGAAGCCAGCAAAAATGCATATATCGAAATTGAAGAGCTTTACTTTAACACAAGACTTTCAATTTTAGACAGCATTCCGCAAGGCACATTAATTTTAAGTGAATTTGCAAAAAAACGAGCACTACTTGAAAAGTATTTTATTGGCAATGATCGCAACAAATTTAGAGCACTTAACGAACTTTTAACTTCTATTTTAGAAGCAAATCCACAAATTATGGCACAAATGCCAGTTTTTGATGTTATGATAACTCCGCTTAACAACAAATATTTGGAAGCCACAATTGCTGTTAGCAAAAAAATAAAAATTTCTGAAAAATACAAAGCACTTGAAAATGCTCCTGTTGCTGTTGCAGCTCCAGCGCCAGTTATGGGTGGAGCAGTTAAAATTGAAACTGGTGGTAAAAAACCAGCGCCAAAACCAAGTGGACCTAAAAAAGGTGGTGGACCAAAGAAAAGTGGTGGCGGTGGTGGCAAAGGCGGCGGTGGCGGCAGCAAAGGTGGAGGAAAAGGCAAGGGTGGAGACAAGAAAAAAGGCAAAAAGCAAGACAACAAAAAATCTGGACCAAAAGGGCCAGTACTTTATGTGCCACCAAAAAAATTGCCAAAACAAGAAAAAGAACAAGCAAAAAATCTTGAACCCAAAGCCGAAATAAAAAAAGCCGAAATAAAAAAAGAAAGTGCAAAATCAGAACCAGCAACGCCATCTAAGCCAATGGAGCAAAAAAAAGCAGAAGAAGTTAACAACAAAACACCACAAGATGATTACAATGGTTTGGTTGATTTTTATGAAGATGCTAATGGTGTTGAAGTTGATCAACAAAACTTAGAAAAAACTACCCCAGAGATGCAGACACCAGAAATTGGTGAAGTTGAAGTGAAAAAAGAACAAAAAGAACCAACCAAAAAAGAAACAAACGATCAAGGTGAGATCAGTTTTGAATCTTTTAATGAAAATGATGTTGACATTGATGTGACACCAAAACAAGAATCACAAAAAACAGAAAAAAAAGAGCCACAAGAGATTGATGAAGTTGACGTGAAAAAAACGCAAAAGAAAGAAGATTTTTCTGACATTTTAGATGAGATAGATGTAATTGGTTCTCAAACAAAGAAAAGACCAACAGATTTAGGACCAGAATTTGCATAAAAAAAAGAATTCCAATTAGGATTCTTTTTTTGTTTTGTCTATGTAAATTATGCGGCGACAATTTTCACATTCCAAAATTCCTTTTTCTTCCAAAATGTGTTTTTTAGACATTGCAAGTTCCATAGCACATCCACCACAAGAGTTGTTTAAAAGTGGAACAAACACCGGAAATTTCTTGTCTTCTCGCATAGTTTTGTATTTTGCTAAAAGTTTTGGGTCAATTTTCTTTTCAAGCGCCAAAAGATCTGTTTTCAGTTTTTCAGTTTTTTCGTTGCCTTCTTCCACAAGTTTGGTGTAGGCAAGCATGCCTTTTTGGTGTTTTTGTTTTGCCACAACACCTTCATTTCGTGTTTGTTCAAAATCTTTTATGGCTTGTTCAATCTTTGATGCAAGTTTTTTGCTGTTTTTTTGAAGAATTAAAATGTTTGTTGTAATGTCCTTAATTTTTTTCTCAATGTCTTTAAGGTCATTTTCTGTTTGTGATTCAAGTTTTTGTTTTACAAGTTTTTCAAGTTCAGCATTTTGATTTTGTGCTGCTTGATTTAACTTTTCAAATTCAGTTAAAAGCTTTTCAGAATCCTTTTCAATTGTTTTAAGTTTTTGTTGGGCGTTTTTTACAATTTCAACCATTTGGTTAACAACTTGTTTTGCTTTGCTTTCTGAAATTGCTTTTTCAATTTTTAAAAGTTCGCCATCTTTTTTTTGATATTTTAAAATTTCTTCTAACATAATTTGCTCCTTTTTGATTTCAGTTTTTCAATTTCTTTTAAACACCTAACAAAATCTTTTTCTTTTGTTGAATTTTGTGGAAGATTTGATAAAATGTTTTTTATTTTTTGTTCTTTTTGATTAATCCATTCAAAAAAATCAACATTGTTTAAATGTGGTTTTGCTCCCCAGCGTTGTTTTGTTTTTGAAAGTGTTTGATTGCCAATTTTTGCAGTAATCATGTGGTAAAATTTTTGTTTGTCTTTTAAAACAAAGTCTTTTAAAATTTTAAAACCATTTTCACTTAAAAACTTTCTTAAAAAAACAAGTTCTTTCATGGGCTGCAAAACAAAATGGACATCAGTTTTTGGCTTAAAATTTGTTAAAATATGCACAATTTCCTTTCCGCCCATTCCGGCTACAACAACTTGGTCTATTTTTTCGTTTGGCTTTGCGACAATTCCGTCACCAACTCTAACAAAAGCAAATTTTTCAAGATTTTTTTCTTTCAAAAGTTTTTCTGTTTTTTGAGCACATTTTTTGCTAATGTCTGAGGCAATCAAAAATTTTGTTTTTTTGCTTTCCAAAAGTCCAAATCCAACATAGCCATGGTCACAACCAACATCAATTGTTAAATTGCTTTTTTTTGAAATATCAACTAAAGTTTGCTGTCTTAGAGTTAAATTACTCATCATAAAAATCCTTTAATTTTTTACTTCGGTTTGGGTTTCTTAGTTTTCTAAGTGCTTTTGCTTCAATCTGTCTAATTCTTTCACGAGTAACATTAAATTCTCGTCCAACTTCTTCAAGTGTTCGTGGGTGAGCATCATCAAGCCCATAACGAAGACGAATAACTTTTTGTTCCCTTGGTGTTAACGTTTCAATAACAGACAAAAGTTCTTCTTTTAAAATGTTTTGAGTAACAAGGTCGGCTGGGTTTTTTGCGTTGTCATCAGGAACAAAATCTCCAACTTGGCTGTCTCCTTCTTCTCCTGCAGGGCCTTCCAAACTTGTTGGTTCTTGTGCAATTTCTTTAATTTCACAAACTTTTTCTTCAGAAATTCCCATTTTTTCGGCAATTTCGGCATCAGTTGGCTCTCTGCCAAGGTCTTGCCAAAGCTGTTTTGTAATTCTGCTTAGTTTGTTGATTGTTTCAACCATATGAACGGGAAGACGAATTGTTCTTGCTTGGTCGGCAATTGCACGAGAAATCGCTTGTCTAATCCAGCAAGTTCCATATGTTGAAAAGTGGAAACCAAGGCGGTAGTCATAACGGTCAACGGCTTTAATGAGGCCCATGTTTCCTTCTTGAATAAGGTCACTAAAACTCATGTTTGTGTTGTTAACCCAGCGTTTTGCAATGCTTACAACAAGTTTTAGGTTTGCTTCAACAAGTTTTTTCTTTGCTTCTTGATCACCAGCCATAATTCGTTTTCCAAGCTCCATTTCTTCTTCGTGAGAAAGCAGTGGAACTTTTCCAATTTCTTTAAAATACATTTTTATTGGGTCATTTATGTTGGCTTGATTCATCATTGTTTCAAGCAAAATTTCTTCGTCACGGTCTTCTTTTCTTATGTCTATGCCAGCTTTTTTTAGCGCATTTACAACAACAGTTGTTTGCTCGGGTGTTGCTTCGTACTTAACAAGCTGCATGTAAATGTCTTCTTCAGTAATATAACCCTTTTTGGCTGCAGATTCCTTTAATTTTTTTATTTCCTCTTCAAATTCCATTATTTTCTCCTGATTAGTTTTTCTTGTTTTTTAGTTTTGCAAGTTTTAAATCAATTTCAAAAAGTTGATTTGCCACTTGTTTTCGCTGCTCACTGCTAAGAGTTGAAAAAGATTTTTCAAGTTTGTCTTTTTCAATCAAAAGTGCGCGTTCTTTGTTTTTTAGCAAACAATCTTGCCAAACTTGTTCGCCAGTTTCATCATTAAACACACAATTAATAACACTTTGCACAAAAGGGCTGTTTTCAACATCAATGCGGTCAAAAACACCACCAACAACAAAATTTTGAGTTTGAACATATTCAAACAAAGTGTTTGCATCTGGGTTTAAAAATGTTGTGTTAAGACAGTCGCCAACATTTGCCCAAGGCTTTCGGTAGAGAAGGCTTGCAAGCAAAAATTTGTCGGCTTTCATAAAAGCATCTTGCTCTTGTTCTGAAAAAATGTTTTGAGAAACACTTGTTTCTTGTGTTTGTTCTTGTGTTAAATTTGTGTTCAACAAATCTTGTCTTAAAATGTCAACAGGAACATTTGTGAGTTTTCGAACAAATTCAAGATAAATGTTTTTTTCAGCGTCAGTGTCCAAAGTTTTTATGAGCACAAGGGCTTCTTTTATGAATTTTGATTTTTGTTCATTTGAGTTTAAGTCATATTTTTTAGCAAGAGTTTTTAGTTGAAAATCCATTGCTTCAACGGCATTGTCCAAAAGTTTTTGCATGTCTTCTTTTGAATGAGATTTTAAAAACTCGTCTGGGTCCATTCCATCTGGAAGTGTTGCAACTTTTATGGAAAGTCCACTTGGTTTTAAAATGTCAATGCTTCTAAGTGTTGCTTTTTGTCCAGCAGAGTCGCCGTCAAGAAGAATGATTATGTTGTCACTTAGTTTTTTCAGTTCTTTTGCGTGCATTGGAGTTATGGCTGTTCCAAGGCAGGCAACAGTGTTGTTAAAACCTGCTTGATGCATGCTTACCACATCCAGTTGACCTTCAACCAAAACAATTCGAGCAAGGTTTGAGTGAAGTTCTTTTCTTAGTTTAGCCAAAAGGTTAATTCCAAAAATAACACGGCTTTTGTCAAAAACAGGTGTTTGTGCTGTGTTTTTGTATTTTGCAAAATCACCAGAACCCAAAATTCTTGCCGAGAAACCAATAACATCACCAAGAGTGTTGATAAGTGGAAAAACAAGTCTTTCAGCATAAGCATCATAGTGGTGTCCTTTGTCGCTAATGTCTACAATACCGGCCTTTTTCATAATGTCAAGGCTAAAACCTTTTTTTTGTAAATGTGCAATAAGTGATTGAAAGTCTGGAGAGTAACCCATGCCAAAATTTTTGATGCTTTGGGCATTCACTCCACGTTTTGCCAGGTAATTTCTGCAAATTTCACCTTTTTTGGTGTTTAACATTTGAAAGTAAAACTTTGCGGCTTCTCGAAGCGCTAGCAAAATCTGTTCTTTTTCATGTTTCTTTTTTTCATAATCAGGTGATTGTTCAATTGCTGGCATTTCCATTCCAGCATTTTTTGCAAGGATTTCAACAGCTTCCAAAAAACTTATGTTTTCATATTTTTGCACAAATTGAATAACATCACCAGATTCGCCACAACCAAAACATTTGTAATACTGCTGAACGCCATCAACACAAAAACTTGGAGTCTTTTCATAGTGAAAAGGGCAAACACCCCAATGGTTTTTGCCCCTGCGTTTTAATTGTATGTAACGAGAAATGGTCGAAACAATGTCGTTTCGACTTTTGAGTTCTTCTTTCCACTCAAGTGAAAATCCTGCCACTTTCTTAGTCCTTCTTTTGTTTGTTAATTTTATTGTTTGCCAAAACTGTCGCAAATTACTTTTTTTTATTAAAAATTTTTTTTAAAAAACAAAAAAAGCCTTTGTTTTTGGCTTTTAAATGTTTTTAAGGCTTTTTAAAATGTGGCCAAATTTTCCTGTGAAGTTTGCGTTTAAAAGAACCAAAATTTGGTCAATTGTGTGGTTGTGTGCTTTTAGTGTTTCAAGTTTGTTTAAATCAGTGTCATTTAGCATTCGCATTAATGAAAAAGTGGGAAATTCAACTTTCATGCACTCAGCTGTTTTGCAAAGGTCGCAAACAAAAGCTCCTGTTTCAACATTTAAAAAATAGTTGTGATTAAGAGCAGTGCCACAAGTTTTGCACTTGTCAAAAGAAAGGGCATAACCACTATAGGCAAACACATCAAGCAAAAATTTGCTTAAACAAAGTTTTGGATTAACACCATTATTTAAAAGCGAAAGAGTTTTTAAAACTTTTAAAAAAAGTTGAGGACTTTGTTCATTTTCGGGCATAATTTTGTCAACGATTTCAAGAACTGCCATAGCCAAAGACAATGTGTCAAAATTTTGTGAAAGGTTAAAAAAACTTTCAATTTCGCTTGCTGTTGCAACAACAAAATTGTCACCACGTTTTATTAACGAAAACTCAGCAAAACAAAAAGGCTGTCCAGCAAATTTTAGTTTTGCATTTTGTTTTGTGCAACCTTTTAGTTTTGCTGAAATTTTTCCAAAGTCAAGCGAGAATAAAGTTAAAATTTTGTCGCTATCTTGAAAAAGGGTTGCTCTCAAGACTATTGCTTTTGTTATTATTAAATTTTCCATCAAGTTTTTCTTCTTTTTGTTTTTCTAAATTTTTGTATAAAAGATAGTAGGGTATTTTGCCAGTTTTTTCAAAATTTTTCCAGCAAATGTTTTTAATGTCTTTTTTGTTTTCCATAATTTTTCCCTCTCTTTTAGATTATGCAAAAACACAAGTTTTATGTAACAAATTCAAAAATCAAAATTTTTTTATTAAAAAGCTACATTTTTAGCATTTTTTTGCTTAATTTTTTTGCAAAATCAAATTTCATCAATAGCATATCCAAGATTTCCAAGGGTGCTGGCTTTGTTTCGCCAATCAGGTTTTACTTTTACCCAAAGAGAAAGGTTAACTTGTTTTTGAAGCATTTTTTCAATTGCAAGCCTTGAAGACTTTCCAATTTCTTTTATCATGTTTCCTTGCTTGCCAATAATGATGTTTTTGTGACTTTCTTTTTCACAGTAGATTGTTGCTGTTATTTGTTCAAATTTTTCGTAATCTCTCATTTCATCAACAACAACTCCAACGCCGTGTGGAACTTCATCATCAAGCATCCAAAGCATTTTTTCTCTTATGGCTTCGGCAATCATAAAGCCAAAAGTTTTGTCTGTTAGTTGGTCATCAGAAAAATATTTCACATTGTCAGTCATCTTTTTTAAGATGTGTTCTTTTAATGGTTCAAGGTTTTTGTTGGCTAAGGCTGATATGCAAAAAACTTCTTCAAGTTTTGCTATGGCATTTAGTTTTGCAAGTTCTTGCATTAAGTTTTCATAATTGTTTAAGTCAATTTTGTTTACAACTGCAAAAACAGGGTAGTCATTTTCAGCATATTTTTCAAGCATTTTAAGGTCGTTTGGTTTAAATGGCTTTGAGCCATCAATCACATAAAGCAAAAGGTCAATGCCATCAGTGGCGCTTTCAATGCTTTTTGCCATAAAGTCATCAAGGGCAGTTTTGCTTTTGTGAATTCCTGGAGTGTCTACAAAAACAACTTGTGCTCCGGGTGGATTCCAAACACCCAAAATTTTGTTTCTTGTTGTTTGTGGTTTTGGTGACACAATTGAAACCTTTTTTCCAATAATACAATTTATTAATGTTGATTTTCCAACATTGGGCTGTCCAACAACAGCCACAAATCCTGATTTAAAACTCATATATTTTCTCCTTGTTTTTTAACAAAATTCATCTTCATTATCACTATCATCTTTTTTGCAACACTTTTTAGCTTCTTTAACTTTTTTTGGGCTTGTTTTTTTGCTCTTTTTGAGGTTCTTTTTCACAATACTTAAGCATTTTTTAAAAGTCATCATCACTTTCAATATTTGTTGTTTTTTCAAATTTTTGTTTGTCTAAAAATTTAATCATTTGTTCTTCAAACTTGCGCATTATTTTTGTTTCATTTTCTTCATGGTGGTCACAACCTAAAATGTGAAGCATTCCATGCACAAAAAGTTCAAAAATTTCTCTTAAAGTGCTGTGCCCATAATCTTTTGCTTGTTTTTCTGCAACACCCACACAAACAAAAATTTCTCCAAAGTAAATTGTTTTGCTTGCGGGGTCAAACTCTAATGGAAAAAACTTTTTTGTAAGTGGCAAATTTTCTGGGTTTTCAACAAGCCTAAAAGAAATCACATCAGTTGGTTTGTTGATTTTTCGGCACTCCTTGTTGATTGTTTGAATTTCTTTTTCATCAACCAAAAACAGCGACACTGTTATTTTTGCTTTGTTTTGCCCAAAAATTTTTAAAACTTGTTTTCCAATTTTTTCAAAAGTTTTTTGTGATGGCACATTGCATTTTGTTCTGTTTTCAAAATTTAATTTTAATTTCAACTTATTTTTTCCTTTATTTTAATGTAATGAGAAACAAACCAAATGTTTGAAACGAAGTTTGTTTCGGTTTTTTCTTCCAAAATTTCTTCATTGCCTTTAATTTGCTGCCAAGCCAAAAGTTTTGCTTGTGCCAAAAGTTTTTCTTTGTTTTCTTCAAAGTTTTGGGTGATTGTTAGTGGAGTTAGTTCAAAAAAAGTGGTGTAGCAAATTTTTAGTGGAATGCCAGAGTTTGAAAGATAGTTTTCTTTTGTTTCAATTTCAAATTTTTCAAATGGGTTTTGTGTTTTGTTTTCAAAAAGTGTTTCAGTTAAGTAAGTTACCTTAAAACTTTGCACAAAGTTTCCAGTTCGTGCAAGTGTTGTGGTTTCAAGAGGAAAGGTTAAACTTGCGCTTTTAAAAGTGAAAGCAAACACTTGGCCTTTTGCAATGCATGGATTTTGTTTTTCATCAAAGCCAGCAATCAAAACATCACCTTTTTGAACAATGTCGCCTTGTTTAACCATGGCTGTTCCACTGCTTACAACAATGCTTGAAATGATGCCCGAATTTTTTGCCACAACATTTTGTGTTTGAGCGCTGTTTTGTTCTTGTGCTGTTTTGCTGGTGTAGTGAATTCTAAGCGTGCAACCCTTGATGTCAAAACTAATCAAACTGATGTTTTCAACATTTTCATAAATCAAAGATTTTAGTTTTGAAAAATTTAGGTTTGATTTTGGACAAAATGGGGACACATTGTTTTGTTTTAGTGTGTTTAAAATTTGATTTTCCAAATTTTTGTCGCCAAAAGTTTCAATTTTGCACACAAAAAAACTTGAAACAATATTAAGCAAAATCCCAAAAACAATTCCACACAAAATTCCTGTTCGTTTAAAGATTGAAACAATTGATGAAGATGAGCTTTTTTGCTCGACTATATTATAGCATTTTTGATTTAAAATGGCAACCAAATTTTGATAATGTTTTGCTTTTGTTTTTATTACAAAAGTTGTGTTGTCAAGTTTTCTAAAATTTTTTATGGGAATGTTTTTTTGCTTTAAAATTTTTAAAAGGTTTATAACGTTTGCGCCTTTTGCTGTTATTTTGCAATATCCAAACCAAAATTTATTCAAAATTCACCTCTTTTTGTGAAATTCCCAAAATTTTGCCAACAATCATCATTTGAGTGTTGTCAATGTTTTTTAACTCAAAATTTTGCCCATAAACAAAAATTTTTTGTTTTTTTTGGCTTAAAACAATTTTAACATTTGAAAAAAAGTCGATTTCAAACTTGCCTTGAATTAAAAGTGCATTAAAACCTAAAAGTGTAAGTGAAAAAGAAGCAAAAGTTTGGTTTTGTTTTAATGTTTTTAAAAATTCATCAAAAAACATAAATTTCCCCTTCAAAAATTCTATGCTTATGCTATGATAGTTATGAAAAAACTTGACTTTTTTGGATGTGTGTGCTAAAATTTTCTTAAAGTTTTAAGAAGAGGTGATGTTGTGTTTAAACAAGAAAATGAAAAAATTGTGGAAAATGCCAATGAGTTTAACAAATTAAAAAAACATGCTAAACAAAAACAATTGGCAAAGAAAAATTGTTGTAAGCAAAAACAATATGATTACGATAGTGTTGATGTTAATGAAATTAGAAAAAAAGTGTATGAAAGCACGGCGGCAAGAGATTGTGTTGATGCAGAATCATTTTTGGCAAAAAAATAGAAAAAAGGAAAGAACAAACAATGAAAGAAAAACAAAAATTTGAAATTTTAAAAAAAGAAATGATAAAATTTTTCCACGAAGTGGAAGATATTGAAAAATTAGAAGATTACTTTGAAGAACTTGAAAGCGCAAAAGACAAAGTTGTTGCTGAAAAAAAAGAAAGCAAATTAACAGCTGAAGATTTGAGAGCAAAAGAAAAGCGAAAACAAATGAGAGAGATTTTGCAAAACGAACTGGAACATCAAAAAATGCAACAAGCAGCTAAGCAAGGAAGATATTTTTAAAAAAACAATGTAAAATTACATTGTTTTTTGTTTTTTATGGAAAAACAATTTCTTGATTTAGTTGGTCAAAAGAAATTGTTAGTTTTGAAGTACATTCCAGTCCACCCAAAATTGAATATTCAACCATGTAAACATCATCAAAAGTGGCTGAAATTGGCTCAAAGTTTTGGTTCATTACAACTGTTAGTGTGCATGAACTAAAAGCGGGAACTGTGGACAAATTTCCCATTTTAGCCATGTTTATACGATAACCAATCGTTGCTTTTTCTGTGTCAAGTTTGTATTTGTACTTGTAGTTGTTGTTAGACACTTCAACCAGTTCAGATTCTAAAATTGTTTCATCATTAAGCAAATAGTTTGAAATGTTTCTAAAATCAACACCAAATTCCTGCAAATAATCTTTTAATGTGTTAAAGTGTGTTGCCTGATTGCTCCAAATGTCATTTTTAACATCAGTTGCGTCAAACACATTAACTTCATTGGTTGGTTCTATGTAAATTTTTTTGCCAACATTAACAAATGCTGATGTTGATTTTGAAACGTACAAAGCTCTGCCATTTTGATAAAATTTTTCTCCAGAAACATTTTGCTTGTAAAGGCCACCAAGGGCCACAACTTCACCTGATACAATTGCATGATAACTTAATTTGTCCATTTTTCCAGATAAGATAAACAAGCTTTCATTTGGACTGCAGCTTGCAATTGGTTTTGTGTCATCATCAATAATTTGCTCTTCACCTTCTTGGTCTCTGTCAATGTCTTCCGGTCTTTGTCCTTTAAAACCAAATGCTTGCAAACAAAAAAATGTTATTGATGTTGCAGCAATTAAAAAAGCAACTAAAACAATTGTAATCTTTAACCATTTTGCCATAAAGTTTTTTCCTTTTGTTTTATTATAACACAAAACAAAAAATAAGTGTAGTGTTTAAAACAATTTTTTATTTTATTTTTAAAAAACAAAAAAATAACGCGAATTTCACGTTATTTTTTAAATTTTTGATGTTTATTTTTGCAAAGCATCAAAATCAATTTCAATTTCAATGTTTTTGTCGCCATCAGCGTAAATGATTTCATTTGCACCACAAACAGCTTTTATGTCAATTTCGGCAAGTTTGATGTTTTGATCATAACCAACAAGTTTAAGCATTTTTAGTGGTGCGGAAAGTTTTACGCTGTTTTTAGATTTAAAGCCACGAACAGCAGACACAATTTGAACAACTTCTTTTCCAAACTTTGAAAGTTCTTCATCTGGTTCACCTTCAAGTTTTAAATAACCTGATGTGTGAATTGATTTGTCGCCAGAATCTTTTGCAAAAGCTTGCATAAAAATTTCTTCTGTAATGTGAGGCATGTAAATTGAAAAATATTTAAGCATTGCTTTTAAAACTGTGCTTGCTGCCCATTGAGCACTTTGTTTGGCTTCATTTCCATAAATTTCTGGTTTGTAAAGTCTGTTTTTTGCAATTTCAATGTAGTTGTCGCAGAAATTCCAAAAAAGTTTTTCTATTTCTTTAAGTGCTGAACCCATTTCATATTTGTTCATGTATTTTTCAAAAGCTTTTTGTGTGATTTTAAGTTCGTTTAAAATCCATTTGTCCATAATTTCAAGGTGATGTGGCTCTGTTAAAGGTGCATTTTCAAGGAAAGACACAACAAAACGTGAACCATTCCAAAGTTTTTGAATAAGTTTTGAAGCGTTAACAAATTGTTCTTGAGCAAGAACAGTGTCAACACCAATTGAAATGTTGCTTGCCCAATATCTTGCAACGTCGGCAGATTTTGTTTTGATAAGGTCTTGTGGCGATTGTTTTTCGTTGCCCTTGCTTTTTGAGATTTTGTCACCTTTTTCATCAACTGCGTAACCAGAAATCAAAACATCAGTCCAAGGAAGTTTGCCAAACTGATACAAACTTTTTGTGATGGTGTAAAAGTCCCAAACACGAATGTTGTCGTGAGCATTTGGTCGCAAACTCATTGGAAGGTTTTTGTCGCTTAAACCTTGCTTAAAGAAAAGGTTCATTGAAATTTGTGGGGTGAGTGATGATGTTGCCCATGTGTCCATAACATCAGTTTCAGGAATAAATTCATTGCACCCACACTCACAAGCGCTGGTTGGGGTTGTGGTTGTTGGGTCAACAGGAAGGTCTTTTAAATCTGCAAACTTAATTTTTCCACATTGTTTGCAATACCAAACAGGAAAAGGCACTCCAAAAAAGTTTTGACGAGAAATGCACCAATCCCATTTTAGGCCTTGTGTCCAATTCAAAAATCTTTTTTGCATTGTGCTTGGATACCAATTGCATTCCAAACCTTTTTGATAAATTTCGTCTTTATGAGACAAAAGGTCAATGAACCACTGTGGGTTTGAAAGAATTTCAATGTCATGGCCACAACGTTCATGTGTTGCAACAAGGTGAGTGATGTTTTCTTGTTTAAACAAAAGGTTTTCTTCCTTAAGTTTTTCAATTATTGCTGCTCTTGCGTCTTTAACTTTTAGTCCTTCCAAAAATCCAGCAAGCTGTGTCATTTTTCCA
The DNA here is from genome assembly GCA_947168085.1 of uncultured Clostridia bacterium. Taxonomy (GTDB): domain Bacteria; phylum Bacillota; class Clostridia; order Christensenellales; family UBA1242; genus UBA7584. Next base: position 29,794 of record CAMVKM010000006.1, read on the forward strand.
TTTTTGCCAATTGCTTCCAAAACTGGAAGGTTAAATGTTTTTTGCCAACTAGAGTCTGCTTCATCTCCAAAAGTGCAGCACATAACAACCCCAGTTCCTTTGTCCATTTGTGCTTCCTCGTTTGCAAGGATTGGAACTTGTTTGTTGTAGATTGGGCTGATTGCTGTTTTGCCAATAAAATCTTTGTGTTTTGGGTCATTTGGATTAACAAACACACAAACACAAGCAGACAAAAGTTCTGGTCTTGTTGTTGCAACTTCAAGTTTTTGCTCGCTGCCTTCAATTCCAAAGTAAATGTAGTTCATCAAACTTTCGGTTTCTTTTGGGTCAACTTCACTTGAAGCAATTGCTGTTCGGCATTCTGGGCACCACAAAGTTGCGGCTTTTCTTCTTGAAACATAACCTTTTTCAAAGAGTTCCAAAAATGATTGCTGGCTAATTTTTTGTGATTCCTTTGAAATTGTGGTGTAGTAGTTGTCTAGTTCACAAGAAAATCCAAGACTGTTAAAAAGATTTGCGTAAATTGGTTGAATGTTTTCCATTTCGGTTAAAACTTTTTGAGTTAGTTCTTCTCGTGAGGTTGTGTCTGGGTGAAGATTGTATTTTTTTTGAACGTATCTTCCACTTGGAAGTCCATTGTTGTCAAAACCCATTGGAAAGTAAACATCAAATCCACTCATGCGTTTGTGTCTTGCAATTACATCAATTTGTGTGTAACTAAACATGTGTCCTGTGTGAAGGTTTGGGCCACTGATTGTTGGTGGTGGTGTGTCGATTAAATATTTTGGTCTGCCATCTTTTGGCTCAAATTTAAAAATGCCATTTTCTTTCCAGTAATCTTGCCATTTTTTTTCTGTTAATGTAAAATCATATTTTCCGTCTAACATGTTTTTTGTCCTTTTTGTTTTCTATAATAACATAAGTTTAACAAAAATTTAAAGAAAAGTCAAATTTTAATCAAAAAAGTTTTTAAAAAAACAAAAAAAGAATGAAATAATCATTCTTTTTCAGTTTGCTGTTTTTTTGTTTTGCTTTTTGTTTTCTTTGATTTTTCTTGTTCATTAGAAAAAGAAATTTGTTCAAGCATGCCTTGTTTTTCGATGAGCCCTTTTTGTCTAAGGACAAGATACGTGATTATGATGCTAGAAACAAGCAAAACATAAAGAATTGCTCCAAAAGTTACAAATCCTGCACTTGCGGAAGCAAACACAAAAACAAAAATGGTTGCAATACCAAAACTAAACATCAAAAACTCGAAAATTGCTTGCATGCGCCATGAGCCAACTTGAAGTTCTGCCCCTTTGCCATTACCGCAAATTCCCCAAATTGAAAGAACAATCATTAAAAAAATTAAAAGTAAACTAAAAATCATAAAAATTGCAGACAAAACAAACCAAATGTTGTGCCAGTGGGTGATTAGTCCATAGCCTGTTGCTGAGCCAAAATTCCACCCCAAAACCAAAAGCGCGCAAAAGTTAAGAAAAAGTCCAATCCAAAAAGGTAAAACACTTTTTAAATTTATCATAAAATCTCCTTTTAAACAAAAGTAGTATATACAAAAATTTTAAAAAAAGTCAAAAAATTGCAAAAAAAGTGAAAATTATAACAATTTTTTTAAAAGTTTTCCACTTTTTCACATTTTGTTTTCAATTTTTGTATTTTAATTTAACATTTTGTTTAAAACATTTGTTGACTTTTTTTTGTGTTTAAGATATAATAATTTTTGTTTTAAAAACAAGGCTTTTTTACTGAATTATTTTTGTCCTTATGGTGTAATGGATAGCACAACGGTCTTCGGAACCGTTAGTGAGGGTTCGAATCCTTCTAGGGACGCCAAAACAAAAAACTGAACTTTAGTGTTCAGCTTTTTTTAAAATATTTTCTTTTTTTTAGTTTTTGTAAATGAATTTTTGTGATTTACAAAAGAACCTCAACAAATTCTTGTTCATTTTACATTATAACACATGCTGAGATATTTTTGATACTTTCTTTAAATTGGGTATTGCAATTTTTGTGTTTTTGTGATACAATTTTTTTATAACAAACAAAAGGAAGTAAAAAATTATGGAAGAGACATTTCAAGAAAAACAAGCAATTTTAAATGCAGTTAAAAATGAAAAAATTGTGCAAAATTATCAAGAATCTGAAAGCATAATCAAATATTTTCAAGAGGTTGAAAAAGCTAAAAAAGAGCTTAAAAAAACTCATCCAGAAATTCCAGAACAAGAACTTGACCTTTATCTTTAAAAAAACAGCGTAAATCAACGCTGTTTTTTATTTTTTCTAAAAAAGCAAAAAAACTTTTAAAACTCTGTTTACAATAACAATTTTTTATGATATAATCAATACATTGATTATTTTTAGGGGAACGAAATGGAACAAGAAAAAATTAGAAACATAGCAATTATTGCGCATGTTGACCACGGGAAAACAAGCCTTGTTAATGAACTTTTGAAACAGGGTGGAGTTTTTAGAGAAAATCAAGAAGTTTTGGACAGAGTTATGGACTCAAACGACCTTGAACGTGAAAAGGGAATTACAATCTTAGCAAAAAACGCAGCAATTCACTACAAAGACTACAAAATCAATGTGATAGACACACCAGGACATGCCGATTTTGGGGGAGAAGTTGAAAGAGCACTTAAAATGGTTGATGGAGTTTTGCTTGTTGTTGATGCTTTTGAAGGACCGATGCCGCAAACAAGATTTGTTTTGGAAAAAGCTTTGGCGTTAAATTTGAAAGTTATTGTTGTTATTAACAAAATTGACCGTCCAGACACAAGAATTTTGGAGGTTGAAGACGAAGTTTTGGAACTTTTGTTTGATTTGAATGCAAATGAAGAGCAACTTAACAGTCCAATAATTTACGCAAGTGCAAGGCTTGGAGTTGCTTCAAAAAATCGAGATGAAAAAGGCAGCAACATGGTGCCACTTTTTGAGGAAATTATTAACCACATAACACCGCCAAGTGGAGACAGACAAAAACCACTTCAAATGATTGTTTCAAACACAGAACACAACGACTTTTTGGGTAAACTTGCTGTTGGAAAAATTGAAAATGGAAAAATTGAAGTTGGACAAACTGTTGCTGTAACAAACTTTTATCACCAAGATGATGTTAAAAAACTTAGAGTTCAACAACTTTTTTGTTTTGATGGAATGAAAAAGACGGAAGTTAAAGAAGCAAGTGCTGGTGACATTGTTTGTGTTGCGGGTTTAATGGACATTATGATTGGAGACACAATTTGTGACCCAGAAAATGTGGAGGCGCTTGAATTTGTTAAAATTAGTGAGCCAAGTGTGGAAATGACCTTTATGGTTAACGACAGCCCTTTTGCGGGGACTGAAGGAAAGTTTGTAACTTCAAGACACCTTAGAGACAGACTTTACAAAGAAACAGTAAAAGATTTGTCATTAAGAGTTGAAGACACACAAAGCACAGATGCTTTTGCTGTTCGCGGAAGGGGAGAAATGCACCTTGCAATTTTGATTGAAAACATGAGACGTGAAGGTTTTGAATTTCAAGTTTCAATGCCAAAAGTTTTAATAAAATATGATGAAAATGGCAAAAAAATGGAACCAATAGACAGACTTACTGTTGATGTTCCTGAAGATTGCGTTGGCAGTGTTATGAGCAAACTTGGAGCCAGAAAAGCAGAACTTGTGTCTATGAAACAACAAGGCTCTAGAACAAGACTTGAATTTTTAATTCCAAGCCGTGGACTTTTTGGATACAAATCAGAACTTTTAACAGACACTCGTGGTGAGGGAATTATGAGCAGTGTTTTTGAAAAGTATGATTATTTTAAAGGAGACATTGAACGCAGAAATTGTGGGGCACTTGTTGCTCATGAAAAAGGTGAATGTGTTGCGTTTGGTCTTGCAAATGCACAAGAGCGCGGAACACTTTTTGTTACAACAGGTGACAAGGTTTATGGTGGAATGATTGTGGGAGAAAATCCAAAAGGAAATGACCTTGTTATTAATGTTTGCAAACGAAAACAATTAACAAACATGCGTTCTGCTGCGGCTGATGATGCAATTAGGCTTACTCCAGCAAAACAAATGAGTTTAGAAAAATGTATTGAATTTTTAAATGATGACGAACTTTTGGAAGTTACCCCAAAAAGCATTCGCTTAAGAAAAATCATCCTTGATCACGACAAAAGACAAATCACAAAATATCGTGAAAAATTAAATAACCAAAACTAAAAAACACACAAATTCATTAATTTTTGATACTTGCATTATATAACAAAAAAGGCTCTA